>NZ_JBFHFD010000278.1:0-10430 GCF_041583735.1 Novipirellula sp. | reverse complement strand
GTCCTGGAGCGAGATTCGGCAATCTCCGGTCGCGTGGATCTCACTGCTGTTTCGCAAAACGGCAATGGTTGTCAATCATTTCGAAGTCCCAGATGTCGAAAGCCTGTTTATTCACCAACAGTATTCGGTGGTGCTAAAGCTGTTTTCGTTTTGGCAGTTCGGTCTACTCACGCCATTGGCTGCAATCGGAATCGTGATGACTCGTAACCGCTGGAAAGAGCTGACGCTACTGTACGCATTGATTGCCGTCATGGTCGTCGCGATCGTTGGCTTCTTTATTCTCGGTCGCTACCGATTTCCGCTGGTCCCACTATTGATCCCGTTTGCTGCCGCGGGCGTGACGCTATTCATCGATGCGGTTTCCCGACGCCAATGGCGGCCATTGAGGATGCCGCTTGGCGTCGCGATCCTGGTTGCAATCGTCAGCTATCTACCGATACACGCCGAGAATCATTTAAACGCTTCGTCGCTGATGAATGTCGCCGTTGCCGCAGGCCAACAGGGTGACTTGGGGGCGGCAATTAAGTTGCTCGAACAATCCAATCAGATGCAGCCTGATATTGCTGAAACAAACTACAACCTGGGCTTCGCCTACAAGCAAATCGGTCAGTTGCAGCCTGCGATTAAGCACCTCGTCAAAGCGGTGCAGTTGGAACCCGATTTAATGACCGCAAACTTTCATTTGGCGGAATGTCTCGAGCAGATCGGACGCTTTGAGGAAGCCAAGTTGTTTTATACGAACATCTTGACCGTGGATTCAAAACACGCCGGTGCGGTTCGAGCACTCGAGCGTCTCGACCGAGTCGTGCCGCCGGAACCATAGCGGTTGTCGCTGGATGCGAGTCGATCCAGCGACCATCTCCTAGGCCCCACAGTTCTACGTTCCGGGTGGATATCGCATCGAGAGCGCTATTACATTGAACTCGCTATCGCATCGAACGGGTGAAGACCCCGTTACTCTGCTCGATCAACCGTAGGTTCAGGACTCGATCCCCGGCGCGGCCGCATCCTCGTCCATTTCATTGTCATAGGCTTCCATCTCGGCCTCGATTGCCTCCGCGGACCTCTCTTGTTGCTCAACAACGCCGGTCCTGTTCTCACTCTCTCTCCGCAACCGGTCAACGCAAGCGGTATTGTCGGATGACCGAAGGTGGTCAGGATTGACATAAAAACGCCCCCGGGGGTAGGGCGAAACAGACGCAACATTCGTCGGGTCGTGTTCACCCCGTAATCGGGCAAATGACGACCGAAGCGACGACGGCACCGTGTTGCGATGCGACCGTGTCGAGATTTGACCGTGCTGAGATACGACGGGGGTTTTAGCAATCAGCCGCTGGTTTGAGCGTCGCGAACACCAGCGGGAAACCGCAAACGATTTGTTGGTTCTTACTGCGATGTGATATCGGCGGGCCAAAGAATCACGGTGCCATCGCGGCTGGCGGTCAACAGCAGCTCACCGCTGACGGTCACATCGACCGCCGTCACGCTCGAAGTATGCTGTTCCAGCAGCAGCACTTCGCGGGCCTGGAATGCGTCCTGCGGTTTCAGAGTTGATTCGCCCGAAACATCGTTCCATTGCTCGATCCGCGGATCCCACACGCGAGCGGTTTGGTCTGCACTTGCAGTAAAGACACGCATCGCCTGCGAGGCGTCTTGAAGGATCGCGATATCCTCGATTCGCTGGGAATGACCTCGCAATTCGATCGGCTCGCCGACGGTTTCTCCCTGCTCGGGAATCTGCCACAAATAGCCGACCGATTCCGTGCTGCCGACCGCGATCCAACGTCCGTCGCGTGACGAGGTGACGCACACAAAACCACCCGCATCCGCTTTTTGGAATACGATCACGTCAGAGGGCGATTCGATTTGCCACCGTTTTGCCACACCACCTGTTCCGCATGCCAACACCGAGGAACCGTCCGGTGAGAACGCCACCGACCGCACCGCAGCAGCAAACAGAAATTCATTGACGGCGGTGATACTTTTTACGTCCGGATCCCATTGCCACAATCGGACCTTTCCATCATCGCCGCCGGACACCAACCGGTAGTCAGGATTTCCGTCAATCGATTGCGGTGCAAATTCGACCGATCGAACCGGCCCATCATGCGCGACTTCGAGTTTCCCGAGAGGCTGCAGCGTTTCGGCGTCCCAGATTTTTATCGAGCGGCTTCCTGTCACGATATACTTTCCGTCACTCGAAAAGCTCGACTGCACGACGGCGGCATTGGCGCGGAAGCTTCGCAGATGGGTCCCCTTCGCTTTGTCCCATAAAAAAGCACCATCGCCGTTAAGACTGACAAACTGGTCTTTGTCGATTGGTTTTACGATCGCCGTGGCCCCTAATTCAGCCGGCAGTTCCATTGAAGCACTCTGCTTTGCCGAATCGAGATCCTCACCTATCGACCAACTGTCGACACGCGTCGCTTGATTGGATCCCGAAACGATCGCCACCATCGCGGAATTGCCTTCCGCGGAAAACTCTGCAGACACAATCCGCTGGGCACCGCCCGCACGCCCCACGACGTCGCCCGCTCCCTCAAATCCGTCCCTGGGCCCCCGCCGAAGCATACTTTGTTGCAATTCGCGTCCCTGCCGAGTCCGCAGATTCCAGAGATGGACCGACGTTTTCAATTGGTCCGAAGTGGAACGTTCGCACAGTGTCAATGCAAACATTGCATCGGGTGACATTGAAACCGAAGTGACGTAGCCATCGTGATTCATCTTCGCCGTACGCGTTCTCGAACCGAGGTCGATCAGCGAAAGCTGTTCATCATCCGCTGCGACAAGGATCTGATTTCCATCGGGTAGAAAACAAGCGGCGTTGATGCGATTGCCATACAGTGTGTCGATGGGTTCCCCGATGATGTTGCCGGTTCGCATGTCCCACAAGAACCCGCGTCCAGCTCGATCTCCGGTGAATAAACGCGTTTCGTCATCAGAGATAGCAAAAGCGGTAATGGCTTCTTTGTGTTGTTTTAGTGGAAACATCTCGGTCGGCATCGGACGTCCCGATGGGTTGACACGATACAGCCACCCCCTTTGCTCGGACGAACTCGATCCGGTCAACAAATAACGCCCTGTTTTGGATAACGCAAACGATTGATTCAGCCCCGTACCAAACAACTCGCCTAATTCAGTGCCGTGGTCGAGGTCCCAGATCCGTAGGATCGCATCCGCCCCACCGACGTACAGACGCCGCCGCTTCGGATCCAACGCCAACGACATCACAATGGACGTGGTTCCTTCGCGAAGCGTGCCATCGCCTTTGTCGCGATCCTCGGTCACCACACTGCCAATCTCTTCGAGCGCCAACGTGTCGGCATCAATCCGCAATACCTTGGCGGTTCGGTCGCGGCTGGATGTGACTAATCGATGGCCATCGGGGCTGAAGCGTGCGGACCAAATTTCGTCTTTGTGAGCTTGCCGCAACGATAATCCCGAGGCAGCAGCGACTGCCCCCTGGGGCGTGGTGGTATTGACCGAGGCCAATTGAGTCGTCGCGGCCGCTCCGACATAAGTACTTGGATTCCAAGTCCGCACAGAACGATCCATCGATGCGGACAGCACATGGTCCGTGTCATCACCGACGAAGGATGCCGACGTGACCCAACCGCCATGCCCCCGCAACGTGGTATCAAGTTGGCGAGCCTGCGTTTTCCACAGCTTGATCGTGTAGTCGTCCGCCGCGGTAAGGATGTTGTTTCCATCGGCGGAAAATTCGATCGCTCGCACCGCGTCTTCGTGCGCCATCGGTTTGACGTGCGCCAATGGCTCTACGGGCAACCGCTCTACGGGCGATGGCGGGTTCTGATTGATCGCCCCCTTTGGGATCGCAAGCTCTCGTTGGCCCAACGCAGGGTCACTCAAGGAAACGGAGCTGATCGGCGAGCGAGGTTTCGATTTCGCTGTGTCAGCGGTTTGAGGATCGGTTTGGGTAACCGATTCGATCGCGGATGAAACCGCCGCGTTATAGTCGATCGGCTCGATTGCCGAAGGACGCCAAATCAACACATGGCCGCGATCATCCCCCGAGGCGGCGAGTTCACCATCACGCGACAACGCGATCGCGGAGACGGGCCGCTCATGCGTATCAAAAACGCCGCGTCGTTCCACATTCCAGCGATCCGCGGCTCTCGATAACTGCCATAGCACGATCCTGCCTGCCGAAGCGTCTGACGCAGCGGTGGCAATCAACCATCCATCCTCCGACGACAGCCCAGCGACGTCCAACTGCAACACTGACGCGATGTGCCAACAATCTGCCACTTCGGTTTGTTTGTCCAGATCCCAAACTCGCGCGGTGCGATCCAGGGAAGCCGACACCAGTAATGTATCGCCCGCGAACTTTAAATCGGATACCGCACGCGTGTGTCCTCGCAGGATGCCAGACAGACGCTGAAGCGATCCGTCCCAAAGCTCAATGTCGCCCGTTGCGGTCCCCAGTGCGATTCGAGTCCCGTCACCAGAGATCGCGGCGGCGACGGCGTTGGATCCGCTGCTTCGCCCGGAAACGTGCGAAATGATCGATCCGTGGTCATTCAGTGTCATACGCTCGATTTCGCCATCCGCCATCACGGCGATGGCGGACCGACCGTTGCGATCCGTCGCTAAATCAACCACGGGTGAGGCCGTTTCGAGCGCCGATTCCGACTGAGCGACTTGACGCATCAGCCAGCGATATTCCCAAGCCAACGGACGACTTGGGGCGTCCATTCGTTGCTGCGTCTGGTCGGCGATGCTTTTTAATGTTTCGCGGGCTTTATCGAAATTGTTACGATCGATGCGTGCTTTCGCTAACCCGATACTCGAAATATAGCCTTCGTATTCGGCAATGCGTTGTTGTTTTCGAGCTTCGTCACGTGCCGCCAAAGCATCATTCTCGCTATCGCGCGCCGCCTGCTCTGCCACTCTCGCCGCAGCCAGTGCCTTCTCGGTCGCGGCCTTCGCCGCGATAGCCTCCCTTTCGCGTTCTTCCGCGATCCCTTTCTGTTCTTTTGCAACCTCCGCCAATCGTGTCGCTTGGTCTTTTCTTTCAATAGCCAGCTGCGTTTGCTGTTGCAAGTTTTGATTCGACGTCAGCAGCAAATCGTTCGCAGTCTTGGCGGCTTCGGTTTGTTTCATCGCGATTGCAGTCGCATCTTCGGCAATCTGTCGCTTTTGGTTGATCAACCAAGTCGCAACGGTGCCTCCGATCAAGATGAACGCCAGCATTGCGATCGCGAGCAAGCGAAGCATTCGAAGACGGCGATTGCGATGTGCACGCTGTGAAAGTCCCTGTCGGAGTTGCTCGATCAGCGGTAAGTGATCGGCATTTTCGGGATCGAGGACTTGCAGTCCGGTGTCGTAGTCTTCGTTCTGTAAAGCAATTTCGGCGCAGTGTCGTTTTGCCTTGCCAAGACCTTCGATGGCACGTTGGTTGCCACTCCACAGCGACAATGCTTCCTCGTACCCGTAGATCGCGCGAGAAAAATCAGCGTACAGCTGCGACGTCATTCCATTTTGGAAATCCGAATGGGCCTGTGTCGTTAACGCGATGCTTTCGGCATGGCTGCGATAGTCGCGAATCGCTTGTTGAAACGAAGGCACGTCGTGATAGCGATGCGCCGGCTTGGTGGCCATCGCTTTGAGCGCGATATCCATCAATTCGCCCTGATGTTTTGCGGCGATGTCTCGAATCGTATTGTTGGCAACCGCCCTTAGACACTCCCTCACATTCGTGCCGTGATGCGGCGCCTCGCCCGTGATGATCATGAACAGCGTGGCACCAAGCAAATAAACATCGCTGCGGACCGTCACTTGCGAAATCGGGCCGGTCGCCATTTCGGGAGCCATGAATGCCGGAGTACCACCAAGCCCGGTAACCGGAAAAACCGATTCGTGTTTCTCGAACGCTTCGGTCGGCAACGCCAAACCCCAATCCATGACCATCACGACCCCAAAGTCGCCTAACATGATGTTCTCGGGCTTGATGTCGCGATGCACCACGCCACGTGTGTGGGCAAAACCCACCGCGTCGGCGACTTTCAGCAAGATCTCGAGGTTTTCATCGCGAGACTTTTCGCCAATCACCTTACTCCACGGCGTTCCGATCACCCGTTTCATCGCGTAGAACAGCGTGTCTTGCCCCATCACTGCGATATCGTGGATCGGGACAATGTTGGGGTGATCCAAGTCGCCTGTGACGACCGCTTCGGAAAGAAATTGTTGGCGTCGATTTTGCTCGACATCCGCCAACCGTCCGGATGATTCCAGTTTTTCGCGTTTTTCCCGGTCCAGAGGGCGAATGATTTTTACCGCGATCATCCGGTCAAGCGACTCTTGTTTGGCAACGTAGACATTCCCCATGCCCCCTTTGCCGAGCAGACGTACCAGTTGATAGTCCGATGGCCCCGAACCCGTGTCTTGTCCTTTGCTGACGTTGCGAGGAACGATCCGCAAGTTGGTTTCACGAAGCGATCGTTCGATCGCCGGAGCCAACTGGCTCGGCTCGTTTCGATGGGTTTCGGACTTCGCCAACGACTCCCATAACACCGCGTCTTGATCAGACAATTCACGTGGATTGATCGTCGCTCCGATCGCGCGGCTCGTCATGATCGATCGAGCGGCATCCTCGTCGGAACCCTTTGCCTTGACATCGGGACGAGGGATCGAACCGATCGCAACGGTGTGATCGGGAGGCTGCGAAGGATCCGACGCGGGGGGCGTCGGTTGCGGTTCGCTGCCACCTTCGCCCCCTTTGCCATCTTCGCCTATTTCAAGTGTTTGTTCTAAGTCCGCTGCGGAAAGCGTGCGATCCAAACCATCGGAACGCGTCTTTTGATTTGCCGCAGTCGAAGCCGTTCGCTCGTCCATGTCGATGGTTTGATCCATCGGCTCGGTGATCGCCGAGGGATCAACGCAGGGAAGCGTTTTCGAGGCGTCGGCTGCGGCGGTTTTATCGCCAGCGATTTCGGAGTCGCTAGGAACCATGATCGTCGCGTCTAAGTCGACATTCGTATCCGTATCCACGAGTGATTCCAGCGGATTTGGATTCGGGTTCGATAAGGTGGGATCGTCGACGTCAATCGTTTCGTCAATCGCGGACTCGCGTCGCGGTGGCTGATCGCCATCCGATTTGTCTTGGCCCGCAGCACTGTCTCGACTGGCAGCGTTCGTTTGATTGGGTGGGTTGTCCTGCGACGGATTGTGATCGGCTTGCCGTGGGGAATCCGGCGGTAGAGGGTCACCCGAGTCGGGATTTGGGGGAGAAGGAGGTTGCTTAGCCATAAGGTTATCTAGGATTGCGATCGTGCGAGGCGGGCGAATCGAGCGACTTTGGACAATCGGCCATCCGAAGCGGCAGCCTGCCCCGAGCGAGTCAATAAAAATTGATCGATCTCGTCGTAATCGACCGCGGTGTTTTTGACGGCAACGTCTTGATTCGCAGTGTCACGGTTTGCAGCGTCAAGGTTTGCAGTGCCTTCGTCCGTCGGGTCGGCCTGAATCCGAGGATCGGATGCCGACACGTCATCCCGGTCGTCCGAAGCCGCTTGATCGGCATCGCTCGCGGCGTCGCCCGCCTTCGAATTGGGCTGCGCTGGATCCGCCGACTCCTCGGGAATCACGTCCAATATTTTCAGCTTCAAATAACCGCCATCGAGTTCATCGCCCAGATCAATCGCTTCTCCATTCCGCACATCGGCTTGGATAATCGTTCGTTCATTGCCATCGCCCAACACATATTCGATCACATAGCGTCCATCCGGCAATTTGGAAAACAGACGTTTCAGATTGTCACCTTCCAAGATCGAATCTTGCAATCGTTTGGGTGGCGTCAAATCTTCGCCATCGGGGTCGGGTGAGATCACGCGGATTTGAAAATATTCATCCCGAATCACCGCGGATCCTCGCGACGCTTCGCTGGTCTGCACGCCGCTGTTGATTTGGTCGACGGTACTTTCAACCCGCACGAAAATCTCGAACGTCTCGGGTTCAGGAATAACGTTTCGCACCGGAAAAAAGGCGACAGGAATCGTCAGCGACGGGATGATAAACTGGGCTTGACCGTTGACATGCAACAACGTCGCGTTGTCCGCAACGGTGTTCTGGACGATCGTTTCGCCGAGATCGGGTCGCAGTGGATTGTCGTTGTCGGTGGCCGAAATCACGCCGCTTTCGACCTGCTCGATCGAACCGTCCGCTTGCGTGACCGAGTTGCCGGTCACGATGATCGATTCGTGGTGGCGGACCGAAAAACGCACCTCCAAAGGAGCGGTGGCCGAGGTTCGCCCGTTCAGCCGCGACTCGAGAATGTCTTCTTCGGTGTAAGCATGCTCAATCGGATGCAACTCGCCACCGGCAAGTCCATCGATTTGTTGATAGCGTTCAAATTCACCACCCCAATCGATGTTCAACGTCAACCCTTGCTCGCCGACATGACCGACGCCGATTGTCAATACACCGGCACCTCCGTTGCCTAACGCTTGTGACAACCGATTGGTAAAGACCGACGAGGTGTCGTAGAAGGCGGCGTCACTGGGATCCGAAATCGCCTGATCCGGATTTCCCCCGCCATTTGGATCAGTAGGCGTTAAGTCGGCTGGCAATACCGGTCGAGGCGAAAACACGCGAGCCACGCCGACATCGCCCCCGGTGCGAATTTCAATCTGTTCGCCGAATTCGATCGCTGCCCCATCCAACTGGACCGCCCCCAGACTGGAATTCGACGCAACCAAGCCGACGCCGTTGCCGATTCGCAAACGATCCCCCGCCTCATTTCCTGCGTCCAGACGAATTCGTCCATCGGTGCCGCCCGCGATCAGTTTAGCCGTGACGGCAAAAGGACCGTTTTGGTCTTCGGGGCGTACGTCATCGATGACAATCGAATCGGCAGCGGTGACGACGATTTCGCCATCAAACGTTTCTAACTCGATCAAACGCACGGAATCTTGTTCCGAAATTTGGATTGCCCCGCGGTCCATGACCATGGCTGAAAACTCGGCAACCCGCACGTCGATCGGATTGCCATCGCCAATCCCCGTTGCCGCCATAATCGTGACGCGTCCGAAATTGGCATCAATATCAAGATCCGTATCGCCGCCGTCCGAAACGGCACCCGCAAACGACTGAATTCGCACCGCGTTTTCGGTTGCGTTCGTCGTCACCAGCGAACCGAGCGTGATATCGTCCGCTGCATCCATCCGAATCGTTCCGTCGCCAGCATCGATCGTGGCGGTATCTCGCATGCGAATTTGCTCGCCAGCGGTGATGCGAACGTCACCTCCGCCCGTGGCGATAACACCGCTAATCAAAATAGCGAATTCCGTTGCGGTGCTCTGCAGATCGATGTCGCCTCCGCCGGAGCGGACGTGACGTACGTCGAGTCCGTTGGCTGAATCCACCAGCGTGATGTTGCCGTTTGCTTCCAGCGATTCAGCCACAGCGAAATCGTTTGCAGACGAACTCAGCTCGATCAAACCTAACGTGCCAATACTCAGCCCGTTTACTTGCAGTCGTGTTCCATCGGCTTGCGTTACATCACCTTGAACTAGACCGTTTTGACCGATCAACAGATTTCCATCGGGGCCATCGATGTTGCCAAGTGTCACCGACCCAGCATCGTCAATCATGACCGCATCGCCAATCACTGCAGTGGAAAACGCGAATGTGCCAAGACCAACGTCGCCGCCTCCGGCATGGATGGCAAGCATGTCGTCGATGGTCGCCGTGCCATCGACAACGACATCGCCGCTGGCTTGGATCGTCACACGATCGAGCGCCGCGTTGCTGAGACCAAGCGAGACATCGTTGTTGGTTTCGAGATAGATATTTTCCGCATCAATGACTTCGCCGATATCAATCGCATTGGACTGATTTTGCACCAGCAGATTGCCGGAAATTTCAATCGAACTGTTGCGTAACGAATCGGGGGTCGCATCGATGAATTGAAGATCGCTGAGCAACCGGCCCCCGCTAGCGTCGGTGTCGCCGAACATCAGTGTCGCGGTCGATTGTGTCCCCAGATCAAACCGCAGGTCCACATTGTCCGAGGCCGACGTGATCACTGCGTCCTTGAAATCGACACTACCTCCGCTGCCAATCAAGTCGACAGAGCCCAACAGGATTACACGTCCATCGACATCAAAGCGCCCCGTGCCAACATCGATCACCGAATCGGCATTGACGGTCCCGATCAACAAGTTACCCGTTAAAACCAAATGGTCGTCGGATAGTGAAACCGCAGACGAATCTTGATTCAGCGTGATCGATTCGGACTCAATGCGGTGCGTTGCCGTCGCGATCGGTCCGCGGTTGGTCAGCGTTAATTCGGTCGTATCACTTCCTTCGCCGTCGACCACGGTGACGTTGAGACTGCTCGGCAATTGGGCCGCAAACCGATCGTCACCACCACCTAGCCGAACCACAATCTGGCCCGAGGTGACCGCAGT
>NZ_JBFHFD010000277.1:0-10437 GCF_041583735.1 Novipirellula sp. | reverse complement strand
GCTTTCTATTGCCCGAGCGAAAGTAATGGGAGGCCACCCACCGAATTATTCAGGTGGGCTGGCCAGCATTTTCATGGGGAAGATGCCGGAGGAATGACCATCGGAAAACGCGATGCTGTAGGCGTAGGAGCCAACCGGCCGCATCGATTCGATCCGCAGCGGACGGGCCTCTTCGGCACTGAGCACGGGAAGGCTCAGTGATTTCGGCGACGCCTGCTTTTTCTCGGATTCCTTTTCCTGTTCGCCGCGTTTCTTTTCGCGACAGGTTGCACAGGGGCAAGCGGCACGCAGTTGAGCCACGGTCCAGCGAGTGCTTGTACCGTTATTCCATTGAATTTGGATCGCCGTTTCGCCTTCGCGAGTGATCGAGACGGGCGTGAGATCGGATTCGTTGGACGCAGATTTGTTTTCAGAGGTATTCATCGTGCTCACGGTTTAACCTTGGCTCGCCCTTTGGTCAACGAGACGACGTGATTTGGCTTCGAATCGAGGCAGCGATCCTTCGGCGACCACAGTCACTTCGACCCGCAATGCAAGGCGATCACGCAGCAATTGTGCAACGGACGCTGCCTGCTCTGCCGTCCCTTCCAACTCGAGCCGAATCTGGTCCATCTCATCGATTTGCTCGACGATGATCCGATATTCGCTCGACTCGCTCGTCTCGCGGATAATCGACTCAATGCTGCTTGGAAAGATATTCACTCCACGAACGACGATCATGTCATCCGCTCGGCCAATCACCCCTCCGTCGAGCCACAAAAACGTCGACGGCTGACCATGATTGCGATAGGCGCGTACCATGTCGCCGGTGCGATAGCGAATCGCGGGCCCTCCGTAACGTCCCAGATTGGTCAGCACCAATTCACCGATCTGTCCCTCAGCGACTTCGCTGCCGCCAGGATTATCATCGCTGAAATCGAGCACTTCCGCAATAAATTCCGATTCGATGACATGCAGCCCGCGGCCATCGGAACTACCGAACCCCCACGCCCCGAGCTCACTCGCCCCGGCATGGTCGATCAATTTGGCGTCCCATGCCTGTTCGATTCGATTCCGGACCGCAGGCAACGACCCGCCGGGTTCCCCCGCGACAATGATTCGCGAGACGCTGTTTTTTGTCAGATCCAACCCCTGCGATTTTGCGGTCGAGACCAAATGCAAGGCATAGGTAGGCGTACAGCACAACACGGTACAACCGTGATCTTGGATCATCTTCAAACGTGATTCGCTGGACATTCCGCCGAGCGGCACACAGGTTGCCCCGCGGTCGATCATGGCGTCGCTGGCGGTCCAAAATCCGATAAAAGGACCAAACGAGAACGCCATCATGGCGATGTCGTTCTCGGTCACCTGGGCCACGTCCAATACGTAATGCCAACAACGAATCCACCATCTCCAATCGTCTTGAGTATCGAGTACCGGAAGGGGCCACCCCCGAGTCCCGCTGGTTTGATGCATGCGGGTGTAATGCGACATTGGCAAATCGAACATGCCCGCGGGTTTCGGCTGCGACGCGGGAATCAAGTCAGCCTTGGTCAACAGCGGAACCTGCCGAAGCTGCTCCAGTGACGTCAGTGGCAATCTCAGCCCCGCGAGCCGATTCGCATAAAACGGCCGCTTTTGAGCCACCATCAATAATGCGTTTAGCCGATCGAGCTGGCGTTTGTGAAGTCGAGCGAGGGATCCATTTGCTGGAAAATGCTCAAAGTTGCTGTCACGCATCCAAAATACCGTCTCATTTGTGAGTAAATCGTCGTCTGCAATTATGAAGTGTCCGTTAACGGACTCGACCCGTCCGCCTCATTCGGAAATACGAAACATCTCAATCTATGTTTTTCCAGCGGGATTATCGCAGCCACTAACCTGTAATTAAGGTGCTCCACCGAACATCTCTAGGCAAAACGCGAAGCCTGTGTCTCCCCCCGCCCCCCCGAGCGTTCGTTAAGACGCGATGAAGGCTTTGTGAGTAACTCAGATTGCCATTTTCAAGCATCATCTGACCGCATTTAATGCTCCGCAATGTTAACGCCACGACGTTCATTCGAACGCGGATTTGCCGGCCGCAGCAGTTGTCATCACTGACCGCCGAGCGAAAGCGACGTTGGAATTTTACATCAATCTTATCACTGCGATCACCTTGCTTTCATCTTCTGGAATTTGAATACGCAGGAATGCTTGGACTTCATCGTCTTCCCCATAACAATCCATTGAGAAAAGTCATGTTGCCTAACCGATCGAACACCTCCGCACCGACCAAGCGAGCGTCTGCGGCGTTCACGCTGGTCGAAATGTTGGTGGTGATTTCGATTATCGGAGTGCTCGCGACGCTGATGTTGCCCGCAATCAATCGAGCTCGAGCAGCCGCACGGGGGACACAGTGCCAAAGCAATCTGAAGCAATTCGGTGTCGGATTAACCTCACGAACTGTCACTGCTCCGGATTCAACCTTTTGCTCGGGCGATTTCAATTATGAACGTGATGGCGTGCCCACCGAATTTGGATGGGTCGCCGATCTGGTGGATCGTGGCGTGTTGGTCAGTGAGATGCGGTGTCCGGGCAATCCCGCGATGGCATCGACTGCGATCCAGCAATTGTTGACAATGGACATTAGCGAAATCAATTTATCGAAATATGCAGGCTGCATGCCTTGCGTCGACTGTCTCTCGAGTCGTCGACTCGGTAGCGAACCCTTCGAAGACGCCATGGGCGACCGAGTGATGAACATCGCTCGCGAGATTGACGAAAAATCAGTCAACGACCTCGCCGGCCGTGCAAATCTGGTCGATCGACGCTTGATCCAAAAAGGATACAACACCAATTACGCAGGCACGTGGTTCCTGTTTCGAACCGAGTTCACGTTCGACGACAACGGCAACCCCAGCATAAACGAAAAGGGGTGCAGTAACGCGATCGCCTCGGCCAGCAGCGAATTCACGCAATTAATCAACGATACCCGCGGTCGCTACAAGACCCGCGGCCCGCTATCCACCAATCGAGTCGATGCGGGCAAGGCTCCTGCCAGCACGATTCCACTACTTTGTGATGCCGCAGCGATCGGATTTCTGGAACTCGGTGTGGGGGAAACGATTCCCGACAGCGCGCTCTACGCCACATCAATGGTCGGACAACCGGTTGCCATCAACAATGGCTCGGACTGGAGTTTACTCGAAGTCCCCAAGCTTCCCTCGGGCACACCCCGCGAAGGCGTTTCAGGTTGGCTGCGTGTTTGGAACCACAAAACGCGACAAGACTATCGCGGCATGGCTCCGCTGCATCTTGGCGTCGCTTATGTATTGATGGCCGACGGATCGATTCGTGCGATTGAGGACAAGAACGGCGACGGCTACATCAACAACGGCTTTACTCAACATCCCGATTACTGGACCAGCAGCGATGTCGAAGCTCCTGAAATCATGTTGTCCAGCTACTACTCGCTGAACTCAAAAGGAAGCGAGAACTAATCCGTTTTACTTACCGAGACTCAGTTTCCAACAACGAAGGAGGGGGGCAGGCTAATCACAATACCGACGCACCCGGTGGCTTGGGTGGAGATGAATCCATCAAGCGAACGCAGTGCATGTTTTTACCAAGTAACTAAAGAGCGGAGCGAGTGGCGTGAAATCGTCAACGTCTTGGTTCGTGACAACCAAAACAGCAGCCTCCCTTTCACAGGAAGCTGACGACCACGCCACAACACTCCACCTACTCATCCCCATTCTGGGCTGCTTCTGCGAAGTGGGTCCAGAGTAAACAAGGAACTTTACAAATGAAAATGTCGAAAAAAGGCTTTACTCTCATCGAAATGCTGGTCGTCATTTCGATCATCGCGATCCTGGCAGCACTCGCGCTTCCCGCACTCGCCAAAGCACGTGAAGCGGCTCGCCGTAGCACCTGCTCGAACAATCTTCGCCAATTTGGTATCGGGCTGCTGACCTATGCTGAACGCGACCAGGTCGGCCGTTTGTGCACTGGTGCAAGCGACTACAACCGCGATGGATGTATGGACACTTACGGCTGGGTCGCTGACCTTGTCAATTCCGGTGCCGCACTGCCATCGGACATGCTTTGCCCAAGCAACGGTGGCAAAGGCTCCGAAAAACTGAATGACTTGCTCGGTAGCAACTCCACCAACGGTAAGGGAACCACCGCTGCACGTTTGAATAAAGGTGCTTGCCGCGAGATTTTTGGTGCCACTCCTGCTTTGGCTGCTGGGTCAGCCGAACGTGCTTCACACATTGGAACTCAGTTCCTCGAGAAGGGCTACAACACCAACTATGCGGCTGGCTATCACTTAGTCCGTAACGCTCCGCTAACATCCGGTACTGGCAGCGGCATCGTATTGAGCACTCGGACGGCAAACCAAAAGGACTTTAAACAACGCGAAGGCACTTACGGTCCGATCCAATTGTCAATCATTGACGGTAGCCGTATCCCCTCGTCGAGCATCGCTCTGATTGGTGACGCGGGCCCTGGCGACATTGATGAAGCCGTTTTGATCGTTTCGATCACCGACAGCAACGGCGAAGAACTGTTGCCCCAAGGCATGCTGTTGACCGAAGCGTTCAACGACGGACCAGCTTACGTTAACTCATCGGATTCGATTTCGTTGGCAGAGCACACGTCTGGTGGCGATGCCACCCTGCCGATTGCGACGCAAATGGCGTGTGAAAAAGGCAACGCAACGATTGCTGCTTGTTTTGACTTTGACAGCACCGTGACCGGTACAGCAAGCAACAAAGGACCTACCGGAAAGGGTGGCAACAACCTTTACCTTCAAGACACGCGTGACTGGATGGCACTTCATGGTGGCATCGCCAACATCTTGATGGCAGACGGTTCGGTCAAACAGTTCTACGACGGTCGCAACGGCGACGGATACTTGAACCCAGGTTTCCAGTTCGTCAATGGAGTTGCCACGAACTCGCAAGTCAGTGGCTACGCCGACAGCGAAGTCGAATTGATGCCAAACGAAATGTTCAACGGTTTGTTCATCGATGCAGCGACCTTGAAGGGCACCTTCGAAAGCAACTAATTCGGTTGCATCTGAAAACGAATCCGACCCAACCTTGTTTGCTCGGAATCAACACGACGGGGATGAGTGATGGTGCATCGCCAGACCTCATTCCCGTTCTTTCATTCACCCCGTTCTTTTATTCACCCTGATTGCTCCTGAAAACGGATCCTCACCATGTTTTCCCTCCGCTCGA
Organism: Novipirellula sp.; assembly: GCF_041583735.1. Lineage (NCBI taxonomy): Bacteria > Pseudomonadati > Planctomycetota > Planctomycetia > Pirellulales > Pirellulaceae > Novipirellula > Novipirellula sp. The sequence goes on along the minus strand of NZ_JBFHFD010000277.1, from coordinate 5,230 downwards.
CGGGTCTTCGCATTGCGATTGGCGGCTTGGCACTTGTGATCGTCTTTGGTCTCGCCATCGTGCTCGGTTCGGTAACCAAGTACAAACCGTACGGCGTTCCGGATCATCGTCGCGCTGAGTATGACGCGATCCTGGCGAAGCTTGCATCCGAGGCCAAGGAGATTGCCGAAGCGAAAAAGAGCAAGAACCCAGTCGCCAAGGTCGAGCAAACGGAATTTGATTTTGGATTGCTTGATCCTGGAACCCAAGGGGCAACTCACGACTTCGTCATTTTTAACGACGGACAAGACGAACTCTTACTGACCTCCGCAGGCAGCAGCTGCAAATGCACCGTTGCCAAGATCGAAGACCGCATTGTTCCCCCCGGTGAATCCCGCCCAGTCACCTTGGTCTGGAATGTCGGCGAGGATGTCAGCGACCAATACGAGCAGGTCGCGATCATTGAAACGAATGACCCGCGAAATCCGAGTATCGAATTCACGGTGCGAGGAAAAGTGCGATCGGTATGGGCAGTGAACTCCGACACGCTTATCCATCTAAAAGGGAGCGCCGAAAAACCGATCGAAGCCTCATGCGTGCTGTACAGCCAAGTGTTTGATGACTTTGTCATTCTGGAAACCGAAACATCCAGCGGAGCGATCGAGGTTGCGACCGAACCGCTCCCGCCGCTTGACCTGCATTCGCTACAGGGACGATGCGGCTACAAGCTAAATGTGAAATACCGTTCGCCCAGCCACCGTACGGGGGCCTTCCAAGAGAACATTCGCGTCTGTGTGCTTGATACCAAGACGACGCAAACCGAGTGGATCGATCTGCCGGTCAGTGGAACGATCGGCAAACCATTGGTTTTTCACGGTCCTGAACTTGATTCGCAAGGGTTGGACCTGGGCACGGTGGAGGTGGGCGATCCCAAAGAATGGTCCTTTTTTGTGCGTTTTCGCACGGAAACCAGCGTCACTGAAGCGATGGTGACCGATATTGCTCCGCTGGGCCTGACGGCGGTCCTCGAACCCGTCACGCGAATCAAGAACACGTTTCGCGTGACGATCAAGTTGGCCGAGGATGCCAGACCGCACCGGTTCTATTTTGACAAACAGGGTTACATCGAAATCGCGAACAAGGCGGATCTCGAACAGAGCGACTGGATGCCGCTTTCTGGCCAGATCATTACGCCCGCCGCAAAGGGGCTGGTGGGCCGCTAATTTTCGTCGTAGACCGTAGCGAAAGTCGCGTGTGACTTTCGGCCTCTTGCGCGTCCGGTAGCGAAACGCATCGCGAGTTTCGCTGCCGAAAACTCTCCTCTCCACGATTGCTTGTTGGGGCGGAATCGTGGTCCGGATCGCCCGTCCGAGCCTAATTTCTCTGGCGATCCCCCTGATTTTCACTGCGAAACCCGCAAATTCGGCTTCGCAAGTGGGATCAGAGCGGCGAAGATGCCTACCGCACCGGATGGACATGCGGGTATCTTAGTGGCATGTTCGCAGAAATTAGCCAGATTCGCTTATCGCCGCCCGTCGTGCTGTGGCTCGTGTTTTCGTTAATCGCGGCAATGCTATTATTTTCGGGGCTCCATCGTCGCCGCTCTCGGCTGACCGACGCCCTCCGATCCTTTGTGCAGCGTAGCCAAGACGCCGGCAGCAAGACCGAAAAAGAGAAATCAAAAAAGAAGACATGAGCAAAGTTTTTATCCACACCGTTGGCTGTCAGATGAACGTGCTTGACAGCGAGATGGTTATCGCCGACCTGAAGCGACACGGTTATACCGTCGTGGATTCGCCCTTGGATGCCGATTGCGTGCTGTACAACACGTGCAGTGTTCGCGAGCATGCCGAGGACAAAATTTACAGTGCTTTAGGCAAAATCCGTGCTGCCAAAGAAGCCGACCCCAGCAAAATGATTGGGGTGATGGGTTGCATGGCGCAGAAGGACCAGGAGACGATCTTCAAGCGTGCTCCGTATGTCGACATGGTCGTCGGCCCTGGACAATTGCACACGATCCCTGAGTTATTGCAGCGAATTGGTCGCGGCGAAGGACGTCAACTCGCCGTTTCCCTCTCGCGGACCGAGGGATCGCAAGCGACGATCGCGCGAAGCCATGAGACCTTTGACCCGCTCCGCGATCCGACGATGCGGCCGACGCCGTTCCAGGCTTACTTGCGAATCCAAATCGGCTGCGACAAGTTTTGCACCTACTGTGTCGTGCCCAACACGCGGGGTCCCGAACAAGGACGACCGCCTGCACAGATTTTGTCCGAAGCTCGTATTTTGGCCGAGCAAGGATGTCGTGAAATCACGCTGCTTGGACAAACGGTCAACAGTTACCGCTATCGCGATGGGGATCACACCACCGACATGGCGTCGCTGCTCGAAGAACTGCACGAAGTCGACGGGATCGATCGCATCAAATTTGTGACGAACTATCCCAAAGACATGACCGAGCGTTTGTTGACGACGGTGCGTGATTTACCGAAATGTTCGCCCTACCTTCACGTCCCCGCACAAAGCGGTTCCGACGTGGTGCTGAAGCGAATGAAGCGTGGCTACACGATCGCCGACTACATGGAAATGTTCGAGCGAATCGAACGGATTTTGCCCGAAGCCGCCGTCAGCAGCGATTTCATCGTCGGTTTCTGTGGCGAAACCGAAGAGGACTTTCAAAAATCGGTCGCTCTGATTGAGCGCTGCCGATTCAAGAACAGCTTTATCTTTCAGTACAGTGTGCGACCGGGAACGCAGGCCTCCAAACGACTCGAGGACGACATCCCGCACGACGTCAAAGTACGCCGCAACAACGAGTTGCTTGCGGTCCAAGATGCGATCGCCAAAGAAGACAACTTGAAATTGGTGGGCAGCGTTGTCGAAGTGTTGGTGGAAGGTCCTAGCAAGAAGGCGGCGAAGTCGGATCCCGATGCGAATGTCGTGCAAATGGTCGGCCGCACCCCGTGTGACCGCATCGTTGTTTTTGACGGCAATCGTCGTCAAGCAGGCCAATTCATGAAGATCGCGATCGACGACGCACTTGTCCACACGTTGATCGGTCGAGTACAAACGGTGGATGTCGTTTCGATCGATCTCGCCCGAACCTAAGTGGCCCGAACCTAACTTGCCTGAACCTAGTATCCGAAGCTAGCATCCGAAACTCACCTTGAAGGGATTGCCCTGAATACGTTGTCTTCCTCGACCGAATCCATCCATATCGAAAAACTTGATAACGGGATGGCGGTCCTTGTTCAATCCATGCCATGGCTGCGAACCGCAGCGTTTTCATTGTCGTTGCGAGGCGGCGTCAATGCCGAAGCGGATGACGATGCCGGACTCGCGTCGATGGTTTGCGAGATGGTCCAGCGTGGTGCGGGAAACTACAGCAGCCGTGATCTGGTCGCGATCCAAGACAATCTTGGGATGGATCGTTCGTCTGGCGTTTCGACCTCGGCCGTTTCGTACGGCGGATCGATGCCCGCAGATTCGCTTGAGGCCGCACTGGAGCTGTACGCCCACATCGTGCGTCGACCGCACTTGCCTGCTGATCAACTTGACGATGCCAAGTTGATGGCGATGCAAGAACTGCGCGCGATCGAAGACGAACCGACCCAACGAGTGATGATCCGGTTGCGTGAATTGCAATACGGAAAACGACTCGGTCGCAACAGCCATGGGACGCAGTCCAGTTTGGCAAAGATCACGCCCGATCACATTCGCGAGTTCTACACATCGCACTATCACGCAGGCGGTGCGATCTTGGCGGTCGCAGGCAATTTGGATATCGATCAAGTTGTGGGCTGGGCCAAACAGAATTTTGGCGACTGGAAGTCGGGCGAGATCGCCGCGGCGGCAAAGTTTGAAGGCACCGCCGGTCAAGAGCACATCGATTCTCCGTCGAGTCAAACGCACATCGGTTTTTCCTTTGACGGAATTCCCTTTGGACACGCCGACTACTTTAAACTGCGTGCGGCGATTGGGATTCTCAGCGACGGAATGAGCAGCCGCTTGTTCGATCGCGTGCGAGAACAACGAGGACTCTGCTACACGATCACCGCAGGCTGCCATTCACTCGAGCAATTGGGGGCGGTGTTTGGCTATGCCGGCACCACACCGGAACGGGCCCAGCAAACCTTGGATGTGACGCTCGGCGAATTCAAGAAATTCACCGAGGACCTCGACATCGATGAACTCGAGCGATGGAAGGTACGCATCCAAAGCAACTTGATTATGGAGCAAGAATCGAGCGCATCACGAGCCTCGTCGATCGCGTCGGATTACTTTCAACTCGGCCGCGTACTAAGTACCGCGGAATTGGAACAGATCATTGAGTCGTTAACACTTGACGAGGTCAAGTCTTATTGGTTGGACCATCTTCCGGGCGACTTTCGCATCGTCACGCTCGGTCCTAAAAAGCTGTCTGCACCGCAATAATTGCCGGTTGCCGCTGTCCGCTTCCTCCACCCGCAATCTTAAAGTTCGATTTCAATATGGCGCAGTTCCGACACCACACGCTTGCCAACGGCCTCCGCATTGCAGCGGAGATTGATAACCGCTGTTATTCTGCGGCAATGGGCTATTTTGTTCGCGCAGGTTCTCGCAACGAAACCGACATTGAATCGGGGTTAAGCCATTTCCTGGAACACATGATGTTCAAGGGAACAGCGAAGCGATCGGCTGCTGATGTCAACCGCGAACTCGACGAGCTTGGTGGCCAAAGCAACGCCTACACGACCGAAGAACAAACGGTTTACTACGCCACCGTGCTGCCGAAATTTCAAGATCGGATCATCGAACTGCTGACCGATATGCTCAGCCCGTCACTGGATGCGGGCGAATTTGAAACCGAACGACAAGTGATCTTGGAAGAGATCGCCAAGTACGAAGACCAACCTCCGTTTGGTGCCTTTGAACGTGCGATGGAGCGTCACTTTAGCCCACGGGGACTCGGACGCCGTGTGCTCGGGACGAGCGAGTCGATTGAAACGATGCGTGTCGAAACGATGCGTGACTATTTCAATCGCCGTTATCGTGGCGAAAACATTGTGTTGGCCGCGACCGGCAACGTCGACTTCGATGCGTTAGTCGCAGCGGTCGAAGAACAAACTCGTGATTGGGCCGATCGACCCTGTACCCCCGAACCGCAGGCGGATGACCCGCAAACGCTGCCGGACGGGATTTCCATGGATGCAGAACTTGATATCGAAGATGCCGCGCAAGCTTATTTCGTGCAGATGAGTCCAGGCCCCAG
>NZ_JBFHFD010000276.1:0-10463 GCF_041583735.1 Novipirellula sp. | reverse complement strand
CGAATGCAGAGCGGCGAACGCTGAAAACAATTCAAGACGCTGAAAAAGCCGCTCCAACGCTTGTGCATTTCACTTGCACAGACATCTGCCATGCTTGGTTAAAAAACGGGAGGTTAGAAAACAGGAAGGCATACCGAATACTAGACCTCACCGGGCAATTCGCCATCCTCGGAACCCGGTTTTCTTGAGGATGGCATTTCAAGAGTATCAGGTAACTTCCTCTTGTGATGCGTTGGTTTGCTACGCTTCGGACGACGCCCCATAACCAATGACATGAATCCGATAATCGCAAACGTACCAGAGAACAACCTGATGATTAGGATGCGCCGACGAGATTTCGTATCAATCTGAGCGATCGTCGTCTTTCCACTTAGTTCACGACCGTACGTCGTCGTGCCATGGTTTGGGTGACCCTTGGGAATTCGCACCGTGCGCAACTCAAAATCTTTTCTACGTTCCTCTATCGAGAACTCTCGATTTACCGCCTTCAACGACGTGCGACTTTGACCGTAGACAACTGAGGTAGCGAACAACAACACGGCGAAAAACAAACAAACTCGCGAGATTCTGCCCATCAACGGGGCGGCAACAAACGATGACGCTTCCTGATTCAACCCAACTCTGATATTCGCGTAAGCAAAGAACATCACCAAGCCAACCAGCCCAGCTACCCGCATCGGAATCCGCGATAAGTCGCGAAACGACGTCATCGTGGAAAGGAGCTGACTCTCTTGCCCGCCGTCGTATCTTTCTGCCCTATTTCGAAGAACATCAAAGCTCGCTGCCCGCATATGATCCGCGTCTCGTTTCATCTTGCTCTGGTGCATAACCTGAGTCGACAAGGTCAGGGCGACGTCACCAAAAAACCAGCAGACGACAAAGGCTAGCCCAATTCGTGCGAACAACCGATGTTGCTTTAAAGCGTCCATTTTTCTCTGTATTGCTATAAGTGCTATCTAAAGTTAGCCGACAGCATCCCGACGACGCAACCAATCCGCGCAAACCAGATTTTGAAAACGCTAACAGAAATTTGATGCCAGAGTCCAGGAACGGTGGCGATATGCAGGCGGCGGCGAGAGACTCAACCATCGCGAGAACGGCGACCACCGCCGCTCCGTCACTATCGCATGGTTCAAGTAACCCGCTATCGCGTCGGCGTGGTTGCGTTATCTGGAGCGTCAGTTTAGCCGATTCTCAGGGGCGTTGGCATGTTTCCTTGTGTTTTTTACTCTCTCAACAAAGATCGACCATGGTTAACGACGAGCACCTCCCCGCTGCATCTCGTTACTTCGACGGTTAGCTCTACCAGAAGATGAACGACGACCTGCAGCTTGCGGGTATTAGCAAACGCACCGTGCACGGCTACCTGTGAGCTGTTCGCCAATTCGCCGACTACTGCGAAAAACGAACCAACCGGATCACCAGAGCCGAACTGCGGCGATACTTTCTGTACTTCAAGAACGAAAACCATTCGCGTACGGGTCGATCCGTGTAGCCTTCTCAGGTGTCAAGTTCTTTCGCTCGCGAACCTACAAGCGAAATTGGCAAACGCTCGCCACGATGAAACTGCAGCGGGACAAAACGACGCCGGACGTCCTCACCATCAAACAGGTCCACCGCATTATCGATGCCTTCCGAGTCGACCAGATTGCTGCCTTCTTTTGGACGACTACTCGATGGGCTGGCGGCTCGAGGAGGCTCGCAACCTGAAAGTCGGCGACATTGCCCCCAAAAGATGCTCTGTCCCCCATGGCTGTCCATTCTCTCTGCGATCGATCACGCTTTCGGTTCATAAAAGTGGCTGCTTGTTACCACTCGGTCTGCTTGCGATATACTCTTTTTCTCATGCGAACTCGGTCGATCCCCGTTTTGGGGTCGCATGGCGGCTGCGAGATTGCTTGAGCGTGCTCGACATCGTCGCTTCCGATCCGGCGGCCACTGCCGAAATCGACCGTGAGCCAAACCCGACGAACCATCGCAAAGAGGCTCTCTGGAAGAGCCCAAGCCAATGTTTCGTTGGGCTCATTCCATTTGAATCGTGAGAACCCCGATGCGTACATCATCCTTGCCACTCGTCCTGCTGCTAGTTGCTCTGCGACCCGAATTGCTTGCGGCCGATCAGCTTCGTGTCGCCGACGTCTTTACTGACAACGCCGTGTTACAACAGGGTGTCAAGTTGCCGGTATGGGGAACGACCACTGCGAATACGGAAGTCACCGTTCGTCTTGCAGGCCAAACGAAGACGGTCCAGGCAGCGGAAGATGGAACTTGGCGACTTGAGCTTTCGCCGCTGCGAGCCGACGGCACCGGTACGACCATGATCGTCGAATCGCAAGAGGATCGCCACGAGTTTCGCAACCTACTCGTTGGCGAAGTGTGGTATGCCAGTGGTCAATCGAACATGCAGATGACGCTCCGAGCGTGTGCTCAGAAGATCCCCGCCATTCGCGAAATCGCCGAAGCCGCTGCGACCGACAACATTCGCTGGCTTCGGATCGATGAACCCGATTCACCCCAACCCTTGAAACACAGACAAAAGACGACGCCTTGGCAACTCGATCATCCCACCAACCGGGCAACGCAATCTGCGGTCGCTTACCTCTTTGCTCGCACCCTTCATGACAAGCTTGGTGTTCCGATTGGCATCATCGAGGGATCTTGGGGCGGCAAACCGATCGAAGGTTTCATTCCCAGATCGCAGTTCGAAAAGCAGGAAACGTTGCAACCACTCCTGACGCTTGCCGAGCAGGATCAACTTGATGATCTGGCTAAGCTGGAAGGAGGCGTGATCATTCGCAACACCGCTGGCATGCCAGGGCGAATCTACAACGCTCGGGTGTCGCCAATCGTGCCCTACGCGATACGTGGATTCATTTGGTATCAGGGCGAGTCCAACGCCGGTCATGGCGAAGATCCTCGCAATTACCGGTTCAAGATGCGAGCGCTCATCGAGGGCTGGCGAGAAACCTGGGGTCAACCGGAGCTTCCATTTTATTTTGTGCAACTACCGGCGTTCAAAGACGAGTTAACGGGTTGGATTCGCTTGCGTGAAGAGCAGCGTCTTAGTCTGGACATTCCGCACACAGGAATGGCGGTGACGATCGACCTTCGCGACAGCGACATTCATCCGGCCAATAAACCTGATGTGGCCAAACGCTTGGCAAACTGGGCCCTGGTGAAGACGTATGGCAAGCAGTTTCCTTGCAGTGGGCCGCTGGCTAAGTCGGCCACCGTCGACGGTGATTCGATGCGAGTCGAGTTCGAGCACGCGGATTCTGGTTTAATGGTGGCTCGCAAGGAAGGACTCGCCGCGGCAACGCCGACGCCTGATATCGCTCTGGCGCACTTTGAATTGGCAGATGAATCCGGCAATTGGCATCCCGCCCAGGCAACGATCGATGGTTCCGCCGTCATCGTTCAGAGCTCTGGAGTCAGGAAACCGCGAGCGGTACGTTACGCCTGCAGCGGCGACCCAGAGAACGCGAACCTTTACAACCAAGCGGGCCTGCCGGCTTCACCGTTCTGCAGTGACCTGCAATTATTGGCGTGGGAGTCGGACCAATAAACTAGATCTCACCGAGACACCCGAGAAGCTTACTCGATAGAAGCTTGTCAAAGACGCCGACCGCTGGCCTGAGTAGCGACGTTTTGTCGGATCAAGCCATGTTTTTTTTCGGTCAACGAACCAGAGGCCAAAGACACCCGCGACGACAGGCGTCGAAAAACAGCAGGCCGAGTGCAAGTATTGAAACTGCGTTTTTACCACAACCCGACGCGTCAGTTTTGATGTTGCGAGTTTAGACGTTCTTCGGGCCAAAGGCCCAGCGATTTGCCTAGCCTGGCCCAACGGGCCAGGTTTTCGATGCAAAGAAACCTAAGGGCCAAAGGTCCGGCCATTTGCTAGCCGCCCTCATTAAGTCCCAGCAAACGGCCGGGCCCGTTGGCCCTACAATTCATTGGTTTTCTTGGTCCCAGCCCGTTGGGCTGGGCTAGGCAAACGTCCGGGGCTTTGCCCCTAAATACAAATGCGCAACATCAAAAAAACGCAAGCGAGGCAACCCAACCCCGGCCGTTTTTACTTATCGGCCTTGGAAATGTGACGGTTTGATAATGCAACACGACTCTATAGGGTGTGACGCTACCAGGCGTCCGGAATGTGGTATCGTAGGAGCCCTGTCAAACGGAAACTCGTCCGATCAGCGCGGTAGAAGATTCGATGGGGCGTGCCTTTTTGCTCGACGGGAACCTGGATGGAATGACAACATGAGAATAAGAATGAGAATGAGAAAGTATTTGCTATTTGTGGCGATGGTGGCGGTTCAATTGGGTGCGTTGCACGTCCATGCCGCGGATCATCCCAACGTCGTCATTTTGCTGGCAGATGATCTGGGATACCAAGATGTCGGATGTTATGGCGGACCTGTACGCACGCCGAATATCGATGGACTGGCGGCTGCGGGAACTCGGTTCACGGATTTCTATTCCGGCTGTGCCGTTTGCAGTCCGTCTCGAGCCACTCTGCTAACAGGTCGACATCACATTCGCGCCGGCGTCTACAGCTGGATTCACGATGAAAGTCAAAACTCGCATTTGCTGCTGCGCGAGAACACGCTTGCTGAATTGCTGAAAGGTGCGGGGTATGCGACGGCGCATGTGGGCAAGTGGCACTTGGGGCTGCCCACGCCCGAGCGTCAGAAACCGACCCCCGCGGAGCATGGTTTTGATCACTGGTTCGCGACTTGGAATAACGCGTCTCCGAGCCATCGAAACCCAGAGAACTTCATTCGCAATGGACAGCCTGTCGGACCGCTGGAAGGCTATTCCTGTCAACTGGTTGCGGATGAAGCGATCCGCTGGCTAGACCAGGAAGGTCGATCGGATCGTCCGTTTTTTCTGAACATCTGGTTTCACGAGCCTCACGCACCGATCGCCGCTCCCGAGGAAATCGTTGACACCTATGGGGCCCGTAAAGACAACGCGGCGATCTACAGTGCCACGATTGACAACACCGATCGCGCGATTGGACGCATCTTAAAGAAGCTGCACGAAGTCGATGCCGCTGAGGACACGATCATCGTTTACGCATCGGACAACGGAAGCTATCGCGATGATCGGACCGGAGGCTTGCGGGGTCGCAAGGGCGCAAACTGGGAAGGCGGTATTCGCGTGCCGGGGATCTTCGTTTGGCCCGGTCAAGTTCAAGCCGGCCAGGTTTCTGGTGAACCGGCAGGGATTGTGGATATGTTGCCAACCCTCTGTTCTCTCGTCGGCGTCGAGCCTCCAGCAACACGTCATCTCGACGGCTCCAACCTGGCACCGATCCTGCGTGGACAAGCGGATGCGTTCACGCGGCACCAGCCGTTGTTCTGGCATCTGCAGCGGAGCCAACCGATCGTCGCCATGCGAGACGGCAAGTGGTCTTTGGTCGCCCACCGAGACTACGAATTGTCGAACAGCAACATGTTCCAAGAATCCTGGATCCCGATGATTAAAACGGGCGGTTACAAAGACTACCAGCTATTCGATCTCGAAAAGGACCGCTCGCAGACGACCAACGTTGCGGATGAATTCCCCGAAACGCTAGCGAGAATGAAGGAACGGCTGCTGCAGATCAACGCCAGCATCATGGCCGACGCCCACGACTGGCACCTGGAATAAGTCCAGCGTTGGTCGCCCGAGACGATAAAAAGCGGTAGACGGCAAGGTTGCGATTGCAGTGGGCCAGCCCGCTGCAGATTTTGTTCTGGCCAGCACCAACGGTGATGCGATCGAGTTGAACCGGACGACGTCATCGCAGCACTTCGCGAGTGGAACTGACACGTGACAACCTGCAACCTGCCGGAGAACATTTTCTGTTGAAGAACAAAGAAACATTGGCATCGGCAGCAGTCTCAGACTGGTGATGGCGATCGCTGCCGAGGTCGGTTGTTCGCGGCAGTGATCCGTGGCAGAAAAAGGAATTCGCTATCGGCGATGAGTGGTTCGTTGCGAATTGGCAAAAGTTAGAAGTCGGAATTAATGACTTCTTTACCGGCACGGGTACCAAGCCGTCCCCACAGCCCATAGTTGCTAGGCGAGCCAGCGGTTGCGGCGCCTGGTGCGGCCATGGCGCCGCTACCCGCATCAATGGAATCGGTGATGAATTTGACCGCGCCATCGGCCATCAGTACGTGAACTCCTCCTTGATGTTGACTACTAGCTGTCGCGACCGCAGATCGGAACGCTTCGTTTGTTGGCGTGACAGCGACCCCGTGCGTTACATAATTTGCAGCTTCCGTATTGATAGAACAGAGTTCACGATTAGGCGGAAGAATCGTATTGATGCAAGTAAACAGCGTGGCCGCTGACGCCCATTGATAACCTCGGCCCGCAGCGATGGTGGGACTGGGGGACTGCCAAAAACGTGGCCGTGTGGCCATCACAAGATTCTTACAAGCTTCGGGATTAAGATATGTCGCAGGAGCCGTACTCGTGTGTCGCACACGTGCGTCATTATCACCGAGGTCTGTAGCAATCTCGCCACACATGATTGTATTTGCGGTGCCATCCAAAATATCACGGAAGCTTGTTTTCCTATGGGCCACGAACACGCCACGGTGATAGGACATCGATTCTCGCGACATATGCTGATCGACCACGCCGGTGAGATTGACTGGACCGGAACCCATTGTACGCATTGAATCGCCCATGCAGGCAACATAGTTCGCGCGTCCGGCAGACGGCGCTCCCACTCCTGGATCACTCGGACAGCGAAACGCAGGGATGTTTTGCATCCAAGGGCTGTAGTTTTGATTATCGGGAGTTGGTCCCATCGCAGGCCAGGGGCCACCGGCCTGCAGCGGATTACTGATCTGTTCCCATAAGGACTGGTTCTCAACAAATGGCAAAACGCCCACCAAGAAGCTTAATTGCAAGTTGTCTGCATGGTTCGGCGGTGTCGTCGCACTCCACCAGTCGGCCATCCCACTCGCTCTCGTACCACTTCCTTGAATTGGCAATTGGTTGTAGGCAGCGTGGTAATTATGGAGTCCCAACCCAAGCTGCTTCACATTGTTCGCGCATGACATACGTCGCGCCGCCTCGCGAGCAGCTTGCACCGCAGGCAGCAAGAGCCCAACTAACACGCCAATGATCGCGATGACCACGAGAAGTTCCACCAGTGTAAAACCTTGTTGAGACTTAGTCATTTCACCACGCCTAATAAAAATTCACCCATCGCACCCTGGCCCAGCACGTTGCCGACCGAACACATGTCGACAATTCTAGTCTTGGGGAATCAGGTTTGCCTACATCTTTCGCCATGTTTATTTGGACGCTCCGATGCGAAGACACACCAGGGTCAGCAGAGAGTAATCCAGATAAGACAGCAGCCGTGATCTCCGACGAAGAAGACAGTTGTGGTGTCCGCTACTTCGTCGCCTTCGAACGACTGCAGTAGTTCCCTCACCTAACGATCAACGGATTGAACCGCCTACGATCCGCTGCAGACTTTTGAGAGGCTGTCTAGCTAAACAGTTGTTCGAAAATAACTTCGTCATTCGAGTTTTGTTACAAATCACGTGGGTGAAGTGTTTTCTATGTAGTGGACGAGGCTACGAGTCCCGTCGTGCCACTAAGTCGCTGGGACCCGTAGCCTCGTCCACTACCTCCAAAGCTGGCCGACCTACGCCTATTCCAGTAAATCTCTAGCGGAACGGCCCAATCGCCACCGGAGGGTTCATGTCATTTGGAAAACATTTTGAAATGACGAAGTTATTTCCGAACGGTTCCTAACCGTATCACTTGGTTCGTTTTTGCTGAGCCGGTTTGGCATTGCGAGTCGGCAGGTGAGCCCTCAGTTTCTGGATCACCGTTGCCGATTCAGGTTCCGAGGCGAGGTTCGTCCATTCGTATGGATCATTTCGGTGATCGTACAGCTCTTCGCTGCCATCGGCATATCGAATGTACCGATGTGTTTGCGTACGCACGGCGTGATTCTTGTAGCCGTGCGTCGTAATGGCCGGATCATTCCACGCGGCTGACGGATCACGCAGCAAGGACACAGCGCTTCGCCCTTCGACGTGCTGGGGGATCTCGATGTCGGCCAATTCGCAAAGCGTTGGATAGATCGTCATAAAGTCGATCGGCCGCTCACATACGGTCCCCGCTTTGGTGACGCCGGGTGCGACCCAGATCAGCGGAGCTCTGGTCGGTTCTTCCCACAAGGCAAATTTGCGCCAGTGACTCTTTTCGCCAAATGACCAACCGTGATCACCCCACAGCACAATAATCGTATTGTCGGCATGTGAACTGTTGCGAAGTCCGTCCATTAGACGTCCGATGTTCATATCCGTGTAGGCACACGTTGCCAGGTAGGACTGGATGGCGTCTTTCCAACGACCACTTTTTAAGAACTTGGCGTGATCGCCGTTGGGATTGGCCATCTTGACGCCTGCCGGCGGAATGTCGCTGAGGTCGTCTTCACGATGCGGTGGCAGCTTGATTTGATCACGTGGAAACAAGTCGTAATACTTTCGCGGAACGGCAAAGGGCAGATGTGGCTTGTAGAGACCACATGCCAGAAACAACGGCTTGTCGTGCTTCTGTTGCAGTTGTTCGATGCACCAATTGACGACGTGCCAGTCCCCGAGATCATCGTCCTTCAGATCATGCGGCAGCGGTTCGTGATATCCCTCGTACTTCTGAACGCGGGGCCCGTCCAGCGAATAGCTTTTGGGGTCCATGTATTCGGACCATTCCGATGGGTGATAGGTTTGGCTGTGGTAGATTTTTCCTGCGCCGGCAACATGGTATCCCGCTTGTTTGAACTGGTTGCTTAGCCCAAATCCTTCGGTGGTGTATTTCTTCCAAGGGTCCCCGTTCATGTAGCAGCCTGTCGTCCAGGGACGTTGGCCGGTCATCAAGGCAGCGCGAGCCGGGTTACAAGCGGGTACCGCACAGTAGGCGCGACTGAACGTCGTTCCCATCTTCGCCAAGCGATCGATATTCGGCGTCTTGGCTTGCGGGTTGCGGCCCAGGTGAGTGACCCATGCGTTCAAATCATCCACGGCAATGAACAACACGTTGGGACGTTGTTTGTCTTCCGCATCAGCCGTCTCGAAAGTCCCTGGACCAAGACACAGGACAAATAGCAACATCCATCGCATCGTCGTACTCACAAAGAGGTGTTGGGGCAGCGGACCCCAACGGAATCGTTGTCGGTGCCGTGCCTCCAGGCCCCCCCAATGTACTCGATTCCACGACAATTCGTTCTCGCTGGGAAGGTCTGGATTTTCCGAAATCACGGCCGCAGCTGGACTGGCTGACATCGTCTGGATCGATTCGAAATCGCATATTGCTCCCCCCCTTTCACGCAAATTACAGATGAAAAGAGCCTCTCGATTGAGGTGGATGGCAGCAAATTCCGCTGATTCCTTTTGCTAGCCAATCGGCGGAGTCTATTGGTGGCTGCGGCGTTCTGCACGCCGCACTCGTATCGAACGATCCCCAATTACGGTACAGTTCAGTGTCTCATTACCATCAAGCGGCCGAGGAAATAATGGCAAAAGTCGATCAAGCAGCCCTGCAGAACGATGAACCCGTGGCGTTATCCGACCACACGGACAAGATCAAATCGCAGGTTCTAGAGAAAGTCGGCAGACCACCCCATCTGCATCGCGTGGAGGTGTGTCGGCACCACAACGACAACTATCGGGTGAACATTTGGGAGAAGTTGGAGCAGCCAGGGGACTTCGCGGTATCAACGCGGGTGCACATTTGGTCGTCCTATTACTTGAAGGTATCGGATTCGGGTGAGATCACTGCCAGCAACCCGCCGCTGACCAAACTCGGCATCTAAGCCTGAATTCATGGCGTTACAAGAACGATGTCCGATCGCAGGACATTCATCTACCGTGACGACTGATGTCCAGCAGCGTAGTCCGTCCCGTCGCCGCGGTAGCGACTTTAAAGAACTGCATGGCCGTCGACTCGCAAAATGACGTCAGTGAAACGCGAATGGGGAACCGCCGACCGCTGTTCATGACCGGCGTCAAGGTC
Organism: Novipirellula sp.; assembly: GCF_041583735.1. Classification (NCBI taxonomy): domain Bacteria; kingdom Pseudomonadati; phylum Planctomycetota; class Planctomycetia; order Pirellulales; family Pirellulaceae; genus Novipirellula; species Novipirellula sp. The sequence continues at coordinate 425 of NZ_JBFHFD010000276.1, read as the reverse complement.
TACACCGCCAAAGCGACTTCCTGCCATCAGCGTTGTTTCGCGGGGTCACAATCGTGCAAGTTTTCGCGAACGGTCAGGACGGGACAGTCCGCTGATCGAATGACGTTTTCGGCCACGCTGCCGAGAAAAAACTGCGATACGGGGCTGCGGCCGTGTGTTCCCATGACAATCAGGTCAATGTGGTGGTCGCGAGCGTACTGGACAATCTTGACGGATGGCCTTCCTTCCGCAAATGCGGTCTCGATCCTCACGTTCTCGTCCGATGTCGCATCGACGCACGCGTCAAGCTTCTGTTGCACCACCGTCTTCAACTCATCAACATTGAACGATGGTGCGTAACCTGCTGAACCCGACGGCGAACTGAGCGTCCTGGAAAGGTTCTCGATTGCATCGAGGCCCATCAGTGTTTCCGTGACTCTCTCTGT
>NZ_JBFHFD010000275.1:0-10537 GCF_041583735.1 Novipirellula sp. | reverse complement strand
GTGCGGCGCAAGCCGCCCGGTTGCAGCGAGTTAGACGTTCGAAATTTACCGGGCGGCTCGCGCCGCACCGCCAAAGAACTTCTCCCTCATTTTTCGCGGTGTTGTTCCCTAGCTCACTCCCACAGGTTTCGTTGACGATGAAACGACTGCTTTCTTATTTATCGCTCGCTCTGTTCAGCGTGATCCCGTCACTGGGCATCCCGTCTCGGAGCCAGGCCGCAGATCGCCCCAACATCGTGATGGCGTTTGCCGATGATTGGGGGTGTCACGCCAGTGCGTATGGCAAGCTGAACCCGGGCGGCTTGGATGATCTCGTAGCGACACCTCATTTTGATTCGGTGGCCGAGCAGGGAGTGTTGTTCACTCGCGCGTTTGTCAGTGCGCCATCGTGTACGCCGTGTCGCAGTTCGTTGTTATCAGGCCAACATTTTTGGCGATGTGGTTCGGCGTCGATCCTGCAGGGTGCCGAGTGGGATTTCGAGATCCCCTCGTACCCGCTGCTGTTGGAATCGGCCGGTTACCGGATCGGTCACACGTACAAAGTCTGGAGCCCCGGAACGCCGGCCGATGCGCCGCATGGAGGTGCCGCTCGCGGATTCAATCGTGCGGGCCGCAAGTTCAATGGTTTTTCGCAAAATGCGATGAAGGGGAACGATCCAGAGGCTCGAAAAGCCGAGTTGTTGGACGAAGTTCGCGGCAATTTACTCTCGTTCCTCGATCAAAATGGGGACCAGAGCGTCGATGGCGAAAAGCCGTTTTGCTACTTCTTTGGCCCCACCAACTGTCATCGCAAATGGGTTGCTGGAAGCGGCAAGAAACTGTGGGGGATTAACCCCGACGACTTTGCCGGCAAGATCCCGCCGTACCTGCCCGATGTTCCGCTCGTTCGCGAAGACTTTGCCGACTACTTTGGCGAGATACAAGCGTTTGACGCGGGGTTGGGCGTGATCATCGATGAACTGAAGCGGTTGGGCGTTTACGACAACACGATCCTGGTGGTCAGCGGGGATCATGGTTTCCCCGGTGTCACGCGAGGCAAGTGCAATTTATACGATTTTGGCACCCACGTTCCGCTGGCGATTCGCTGGCCCGCTGGGATGAAAAAGCAAGGCCGCGTGGTCGATGATTTTGTCTCGCTGCCCGATCTGGCTCCAACGTTTTTAGAGGCCGCAGGCGTTTCGATTCCCGAGACGATGACCGCGAAATCGTTGATCCCGGTGCTCACCAGTAGCAAGTCAGGCAGCGTCGATGCAAATCGCGACGTCGTCTTTACCGGACGTGAACGGCACGTTGCCGCGGCACAGCCTGATTTTACGCCGTATCCGCAACGGGCGATTCGCACCGATCAACATTTGTTGATCATTAACTTTGCGCCCCAGCGATGGCCGATGGGATCGGGGCCGGGTTACGGCGAACCTGTTACACCGATGCCAAACTTTGCCGCATCGCGAGAAAACACGATGGTCGGTTTTCGAGATATGGATGGCAGTCCCACCAAAGCTTGGATTGTGACGCATCGTGATTCGGATCCCCGATCGTTTGATTTTGCCTTCGCTCGGCGTCCACGTGTTGAACTGTACGATGTTCAGAAAGATCCGCACTGCATGAAGAATCTCGTCGACGATCCCGCCTCGCAATCGGTCCGCAGTCAGCTCGAGTCGCGGTTGATGTCCGAGCTAAAACGGACAGGCGATCCACGGGTGTCCGATAACGTGATTTTCGAGTCCGCGGAATTCACCAAGCCATACGTAAAGAACAAAAAGAAATAGCCAGTCGACACGCGGTGTTCGAAATTGATCGGGCACTCTTGGTTTCACCAGCCCTCACCGGCCGCATTGCTGCACATGCCCTACCGGAGGGGTGGTGTAGCTGGAATTACCCGGTGCCTTACGGCGCACAGCTCACCACTGTGATGGGCATCTTGATTGACACCCGCCGCTCGCACGGCGGATGAGGACGTCGATGAGATCCGCTCTGCTTGTCCGCACGTCGGGATCTGCTAGTCGATACCAGGTGACGCGTGGGTGGCTAGGGTAAGTTGTCCGTTGTGGCAATTTGTCCCCCTTCTTATACTGCCTTGCGAACTGCGAATTCTAACCATCACGCGATCGTCCTATGTCTGATACCCCGAACATTACCCCGATCTCTGAAGCCTCGGCTCCCTTTTTTTGGGGCATCGATATCGGTGGCACCTCGATCAAGATTGGTTTGGTTGACGACGAGGGGCACACATTGGCTTTCGAGCGACTGCCAACTCGAGAATCCGAAGGCCCCACTGCGGCAACGCAGCGAATTGCGGCGGTCATTCAAGACATCGAGGGCCAACTTGGCATCTCGGACAAAGTGCGTCGAGTTGGATTGGGGGCTCCCGGACCGATGGATCTTTCCACCGGCTACCTTGTCGCGCCGCCTCAGCTACCGAGTTGGTGGGACTTTCCGATCCGCGATTCGATCGCAAAGATGCTCGAGCGGCCTGTTTCGTTCTTGAACGACGCCAATGCGGCTGCCTACGGCGAATTTTGGCTTGGCAGTGGGCGAAACGACCAATCGATGCTGCTTTTGACGCTCGGTACCGGGGTCGGAGGCGGGATTATTATCGAGGGTGAATTGGTCAATGGCACGAACAGTTTCGGCAGCGAATGCGGGCACATCATCGTCGATCCGTCTCCCACTGCACAGTTATGTGTGTGGGGCGGGGGACGCGGTCAACTGGAAGCTTATGCGTCGGCCAGTGCGGTGGTCCAGCGGACTCGGCAACGGTTGACCGACGGGGCCAAGAGTTCGCTCAGCGGACTGCTCGGCGGCGGCGACAGCGAATTGACCGCCAAACGTGTTTACGAAGCTGCCAAAGACGGGGATTTGCTGGCGCTGGAAATTGTCGATGAAACCGCTCGCTGGTTGGGTATCGGGTTAACGACCTTGATCCACACCCTTGATCCTGGCTCTGTGGTGCTCGGGGGCGCCATGAACTTTGGCGGGGCAAATTGCTGTATCGGCAAACGGTTTTTGTCCAAAATCTCAGAGGAATTCCGTGTTCGCACCTTCGAGAATGTGTTCGAGGGAACGACAATTACGTACGCCACGCTTGGCGGCGACGCCGGATATCTGGGAGTCGCTGGTTACGCCCGACGTCAATTCAACAAAGATCACGGCGTCAAAAAATAGGCTTCGTTAAGCCGATTTCTCGAGTCTTTCTCGTTCAAACCCGTTTAGTACCTCGGCCGAGAACGGCCAAAGAACCAATATGTCAGCCCACATCCGTAACTTTTGCATTATCGCCCACATTGACCACGGCAAGAGCACGTTGGCCGATCGATTGCTCGAACACACCGGCACCGTGACGCTGCGTGAAATGAAATCGCAGCTGCTTGATGACTTGGCGCTCGAGCGTCAACGTGGGATCACGATCAAGGCGCGTGCTGTCACGATGCGATTCAAACGCGGCGGCAAAGATTACGAATTGAACTTGATCGATACTCCCGGTCACGTCGACTTTCACTACGAAGTCTCGCGGTCGTTGGCGTGTTGCGAAGGCGTGCTGTTGTTGGTCGATGCTTTTCAAGGGGTCGAGGCGCAAACGGTGGCCAACGCTTACGCCGCGATGGAGCACGATTTGAAGATCATTCCCGTGATCAACAAGATTGACCTGATGCACGCTCGGCCCGACGAAGTGGCCGAAGAAATGATGAACTCGTTGGGCACCGATCCAGACGAATGTGTTCGCGTCAGTGCAAAGACTGGGGTTGGCGTCGATGAATTACTCGACGCGATCATCGAGCAAATTCCGGCACCGACCGGTAGTCCCGAGGCTCCGCTACAAGCGATGGTCTTCGATTCCAGCTATGACGATTTTCGTGGTGCGATCACCTATATCCGCGTGATGAACGGCACGGTTCGCAAAGGACAAAAAATTCGATTTCTGCGTGCCGGTTCGACTCACGATGTGATCGAGCTGGGACGCTTTGCACCGGCACGTGAATCGTGTGAGGAATTAAAAGCCGGTCAGGTAGGGTATCTGATTTGTAATATCAAAAGTCTCGGCGACGTGCATATCGGCGATACCGTTGGGCCGCCGGGTAAAGAATTGGTCGAACCACTGCCTGGGTATTCGCGGCCAAAACGGATGGTTTATTGCGGATTGTTCCCCAGCGATGGTCAAGATTTTACCGAGCTGCGTGATGCACTCGAACGGCTCTCGATCAATGATCCAAGCTTCGAATTTGAACCGGAAACCAGTGAAGCCCTTGGGTTCGGGTTCCGCTGTGGCTTCCTGGGGCTGCTGCACATGGAAATTGTTCAGCAGCGGTTGGAGAACGAATCGGATGTCGATCTGGTGCAAACCGCACCGAACGTCACGTATGAAGTCGTCAACAAGCGGGGTGAAACGCTGACGATCCATAAACCGCAAGATGTGCCCGATCCTGGTGACATCGAAGAATTTCGCCAACCGATCGTTCGCTGCAGCGTGATTGTGCCGAATGATTTCATCGGCGCGGTCATGAAGCTTTGCCAAGAACGCCGCGGGATCCAAAAGTCGCAAGAGTACCTTGGTGCCCAGCGCGCGATGTTGACTTACGATATCCCGCTTGCCGAAGTCGTTTACGATTTGCATGACAAAATTAAAAGCTGTACCAAAGGCTACGGCACGCTCGATTACGAGATGGTCGGCTACGAGCCTGCGGATCTTTGCCGGATGGACATCATGGTCAACGGCAACCGGGTCGACGCACTTAGCGTCGTGTGTCACCGCGCTGACGCGGATCGTCGCGGTCGAGCGGTGGCCAAGAAATTGAAAGCTGAAATCGAACGCCACATGTTCGAAGTCGCGGTGCAAGCGGCAATTGGAAGCCGCGTGATCGCTCGCGAGACCGTTCCTGCGATGCGAAAAAACGTAACGGCGAAATGTTACGGCGGTGATATTACGCGAAAACGTAAATTGCTGCAGAAGCAAAAAGAGGGCAAAAAACGGATGAAGGCGATTGGCAACGTCGAGATTAGCCAAAAAGCGTTCATGGCCGTGCTGAGTGATTCCGAAGGGGGCTAAATCCCCGGGGGGCATTTCCCTACGCTTCTAGCGGACGCTCACTCGCATTATCCTTAATGTTCAATTTTAGGTGCCGGCGGAGGCATCGCGTTCCAATTGGCAACGTTTCATCACGTTAGGACAGGTGTCCCATTCTCGGATGGGAACAAAGGCGGCCTGGATTCAACGCGATCAAGATTTCCCGTGCGCGGGGCGTTGTTACGGTGGTAAGCACTTCTAGAGGATAATTACGGTGAAGCAGACATTACTTATCGGGGTTTTTTTGGCGTTGCTGTCTTTCGCCGCCCAGCCTAGTTCGATCGCTGTGGCGCAAGACGATGACGCCGCGGTGGCCGCAGTTGTTGTTGCAGACCAGGCTGTTTCGGATAGTTCAGGATCGGTTTCCGGCAGCGTTCCGGTCGCGCTGGATGGACGAGCAGCCGATGCGGCCTCCGCAACCACGGCCGAGTTGGAAGAAAAAATCGCCGCCGCTGCTCTGGCCGGGCACAACGCTTGGATGTTGACCAGTTGTGCGTTGGTGTTATTTATGACCGCACCCGGTTTGGCCATGTTCTATGGTGGTCTGGTTCGCCGCAAAAATGTGCTCAGCGTTTTGATGCAGTGCATCTTTCTGATGGGCATGATGACCGTGCTGTGGGCTGTGGTCGGATACTCGTTATCCTTCGGCGGATCCGGTGCTTGGATCGGCAACTTTGACTATCTGTTCATGAACGGGGTGCAGCGATATTGGAGCGATGCAGTCGGAGGTCCGGTCACACCGATGTACAGCGATGATATTCAGATTCCGATGCTCACCCACATGCTGTTTCAAGGCATGTTCTTTATCATCACTCCGGCGCTGATCTGCGGTGCGTTCGCCGAGCGAATGAAGTTCAGCGCGATGGCGGTCTTCTCGGTGCTGTGGGGATTGCTAATTTATTGCCCACTGTGCCACTGGGTTTGGGACGGTGGCATCTTGGCGTATGGTTCCGAGCACGCGTTTGCGGGCGGAGCATTGGACTTTGCCGGAGGCACGGTGGTTCACATCAGTAGTGGGATTTCAGCATTGGTCGCCGCTATTTTGATCGGACCTCGCATGGGTTATCTGCGAGAACCGATCCAGCCCCACAATCTTACCTTCACCGCGCTGGGCGCAGCGATGCTGTGGGTCGGCTGGTTCGGTTTCAACGCAGGCAGCGAATTGTTGTCCGATGATTTGACCAGCAGTGCGTTTGCCGTCACTCACTTTTCCGCCGCTGCCGGTGCATTGGCGTGGGTGTTGACCGAATGGTGCATCTTGAAGAAACCGACCGTGCTGGGCGCGAGCAGCGGCGCGGTTGCTGGATTGGTTTGCATTACGCCCGCCGCAGGCTTTGTTCAGCCAATGCCCGCGCTGCTGATGGGGGCTCTGGCAGGAATCGTTTGCTACTTTGCTTGTAGCAAGCTGAAGCACGCGTTGCGATACGATGACGCGCTTGACGCGTTTGGAGTCCATGGTGTCGGCGGCACGCTCGGAGCATTACTGACTGGCATTTTCGCCACGCGAGCTTGTTGGAATATTGCCGGCGAAAGCAAGCTAGGACTGATCGAAAGTGGCGATCCTAGTTTGTTGATCGGCCAAATTGTTGCCATCTTGGTAACCTATGCGTTCGCAGGTATCGGCAGTCTGATCTTGCTGAAATTGATCGACGCCGTGATTGGACTTCGCGTTCACGCCGAGAGCGAGCAACGGGGGCTGGATATCACCGACCATGGCGAAGAAGGTTACACGTTCGCTTAGGTATCGCCAACGCGAAACATCAAACTCACTGCAGCCGTGATCGCCAAGATCGCGGCTGCGGTCGTTTGTGCGGTCGTGATCGAGGTGGCTTCGGCGAGTTGACCCCACAGAATCGATCCGGTAGTCATCGAAAACGCCATCGCCGTTAAGTAACATCCCATGCCGCGGGCTCGCATCCGAGCGGGAAGTGTCATCTGAGCCGTGGAATTCAGCGTCGTCAATGTCATCATCCACGTTGCACCCATCAACAAAGTGGCCGCGCACACCACAACGGTTCCCGTGTTATTGGCGAGCGTGGCCAAGCCGATTGCAAACCCCACCATCGCGATGGCAATTGTTTGGTCGGCGCCACGACGACGCTGGAAATGTGGCAGCGTCCAAGCGGCAAATACCGCTCCGATACCGACGCAGCCCACCAGGAAACCAAACCCGCTGGCGCCCCAACCGAGATGTTGTTTCGCCACCAATGGCAACAGCGACCACAACGCACTGCCGGGCAACACAAACAACACCACGCCGAGAATCGTGTGCCGCATTGCCACGGTTTTGGCCACATAGCGAAGGCCTTGATACATCGACAAACGAAACGATAGCCCGCGTGAGGATTCTCGGCGTACTCGTTTCCATGACAGTAAAACGGTCAACACTCCGGCAAACGACAATGCATTGATCGCAAACGCGGTCCACACACCGGCCATCGCGATCAAGATGCCGCCCAAAGCAGGGCCGACCGCACGCGCGAGATTGAAGCTGATGCTGCCCAACGCCACCGCGCGAGCGAGCTGGTTCTTAGGCACCAATTCCGGGATCGATGCTTGCCAAATCGGGACGTGCACGACCATGCCCAAGCCAATCACAAACGTGAACACCAGCAGCAACTTGGCCGTGATCATGTCGCTAAACGTTAGTGACGCCAACGTCGCGGTGCAGGCACAGAGGACAAATTGCGTGCCGATCAGCATTCGCCGCCGGTCGATGCGGTCGCCCAAAACGCCAACGGGAATAGCTAAGAAAATAATCGGGGCCGCCATCACGGTTCGCACGGCGGCGACCATTTCCGGCGAGGGGTCCAAACTGGCCATCAACCATCCCGCACCCACTTCGTGAATCCAGGTGCCAAGATTCGACGCCAACGATGCGAACCAAAACGCGCGATACAGCGGGTTTTGTAAGGGGGCCCAAGCCGACGAGGAGGTCAGAGTACGGGCGGCAAAAGTTCCGGCCAACAACTTGACCTTGTTCCGGCCGCGGTCATCTCGATCCATCAAGTAATTCCTCGACGCGGGGGGCCAGAGATGGTAGAAGTTCCCTCAAAAGACAGCAAAACGAAATTTACGAGCGAGTCCAATCGGGCTCGCCAATGCAGGATAACGAAAAAGTGAAGAAACAGGAACGAGCCGACCACGTCCGTCAGCGACTCAGTCAGTTGTACCCGAATCCCCCCATTCCGCTGGACCACACCGATGAGTTCACACTGTTGATCGCGGTCTTGCTGAGTGCGCAGTGCACCGACAAGAAGGTCAACGAAGTGACGCCCGAGTTGTTCGCTGCCGCTGGCACGCCTCAGGCCATGGTAGAGTTGGGGCAAGAAGAAATTTTGCGGTTGATTCGTCCGATCGGATTGTCGACCAATAAGTCCAAAAGCATCTATAAACTGTCGCAGTTGTTGCTCGAGCGGCATCAAGGCGAGGTGCCGCAAACGTTCGCCGAGCTCGAAGCACTACCTGGGGTGGGACATAAAACCGCCTCGGTCGTGATGGCGCAAGCGTTCGGGGTTCCCGCGTTCCCCGTTGATACCCACATCCATCGACTCGCTCAGCGATGGGGGCTCTCCAGCGGAAAGAATGTGGTCGATACTGAACGCGACTTAAAAAAGCTGTTTCCCGAATCGTCGTGGAATGACCTGCATCTGCAAATCATCTACTACGGCCGCGAGCATTGCACCGCTCGTAGTTGTGACGGCACCAAGTGCGGGTTGTGTGTCGAGTTGTATCCCAACCGCAAAAAAGCCGTCGTCTGGAACAAACCGTAGTAGCGGAAGTCGTCAAATCCCCGTAGCGAAAGTCGCCAAGACTTTCGGAACCTTCACGGACCTCGTCAAGACTTTCGCCGTACTCACTCCACCGTCGCTGCCGCGATTCCCGCCGCTCTTCCAGTGCTGAATGCGGCCTGGAAATTATAGCCGCCGATCCAACCATCGACGTCCAGCACTTCGCCCGCGATGTAGAGTCCCTTGACGACTCGGCTTTCCATCGTTCGCGGATTCACTTCTTTCAGGTTGACTCCGCCTGCGGTTACTTCGGCTTTGCTGAACCCGCGAGTCCCCGTGATCGGCAACGCCAATTGTTTGATACCGGTCACCGTCGCTCGGCGACCCGCCTTCGTCAATTCAGCAATCGTCGGGTCACCACACATTTCATTGGCCACGGCCGTGGCCAGCCGGCTTGGCACCCATTGGCTCAGTACATTGGAAAGTCGGCGGCGTCCGGCTCCGCCGGCGGTATCGCACAGTGTCGCTTCGATCGCTTCGGCCGGTACATCGGGAGCCATATCGAGTTGGACGCGAACACGAGCCAGTTTTTCAGTCAGCGTGACAATCCGGCTGACGTCCATCGCCGCAGGTCCCGAGAAACCAAAGTGGGTGAACAACCATGACGAACGCCGGCTCATAGACTGTTTTGACTTCTTCGCTTCCGAGGTTTGGTTTTCTGCCGTCACGATGCAGTCCTCCAGCGTGATCCCCGATAATGCCTTGGTCCACTCGAAGCCGCCGGTCAGCGGCACAAGTGCCGGGCGGGTGTCGACGATCGAATGCCCGAGTTGTTCGAGCCAGCCGTAGCCATCGCCCGTGGTCCCACAGCCAGGCCAACTTCGGCCTCCGGCGGTCACGATCACTCGATCCGCAGTATAGGTCTCGTCATCGGTTTCAATCTGCCATTGTGCGTCGCCGCGGGTCAGACGCTGGACCGATTGTTGGCGGATGATTTGCACACCGGACTCGACTGCTTGCCGCTGCAGTGCGTCGCGTACTTCGATCGCACGATCGCTTTGCGGGAATACTTTTCCGGTGCTTTCGACCTTGGTGGCGACCCCCAAATCGGCAAACATACGCACGACTTCCGATGGCGGAAACGCTCCGATCGTCGGCTGCAGAAAGCGAGACGCATGCCCAAACCCGGGCAAAATTCCGCGTGCGTCGGTGTCGTGAGTGACATTGCATCGAGTCCCCCCGGACATCAGGATTTTGACGCCCGTCTTGATGTTTTTTTCCAGCAGGATGACGTTGGCACCGCGTTTTGCCGCTTCTGCGGCCGCGACCATTCCAGCGGCTCCGGCACCGATGACGACGATTTGCATGAGGGATTCGTGTGAGCGAAAAATGGATGGGAGAGGGGCAACGAAGCCGCGTGCCTCGTCTGGCTTGTCGACCCGTCGGGCTTATCATAACCTTGCCTAAACATTCCTACGACGCCCACTCCTTCTTACTGCGTTTGTCATGCCTTCGTTTGATTATCTCGCTGACCGGCTTGCCGAACTGAGTTCGCAGCATCGACTGCGAACCCTGGCGGCTCGCCAACCTGAGGGCGTCACATTCGTGGATGCCTCGAATCGTCGGCTGATCAATTTCGGAAGCAACGACTATCTCGGCTTGGCGACATCCGGGTTGGCGACTGCGTCGCTTCCCCGCGAGAGTGGCAGCACCGCCAGTGCGTTGGTGTGTGGCTGGACCCCGC
>NZ_JBFHFD010000274.1:0-10555 GCF_041583735.1 Novipirellula sp. | reverse complement strand
TGCGATGTCTTGTGCTCCGACGACGGCACCGGCGGCAAGGGCGCCCAAACAAGCTGCGGCAGTAAGTAGTTGTCTCATGTTAGTTTTACCTGAGTTGATAGAAGGGGAGGGGGGAGAAAAGCAGGGACACCACACGCGTTCGCCTGCTTTGATCAAACACTTGTACGGGTCACAGCGAAAAGCAACTCGCGCGCCGAACCCCGTCTTGGTCTCTTCGAAATTCGCTGCCGAAGACGATTTCCCTTGATCCATGTACACACGAATTCGAATCCGCGTTAACGAGCCCGCAGGATGCAGATGCTGTGATCGATTTGAGACCATGGCAACGAATCAAATTGCTCGATCGTCAATCGAAGACACGATCGTCAATCCAAGACGCATCCGTCCATCGAAGACGCAGCGTCGCTCTCCCCGATCGGTTCGCCCACTCCGTAGCGAATCGTCGCAGCCCCTGAATAAGAAAATCATGTACAATCGCCAGAACAGGGTGGGCGGGTCAGCCGCCCGCCATTATCACCCCCACTATGCCTGTATCCGTTGTGAACGCTGAAACGATGGACGGAGAAGACCCGTTCCAAACCCAGCCGAGTCAAACTCAGCCCGAACAGCGGGGTCGCTACCAGTTTCGCCGAGCGCTTGCAGTCGGCGGACTCGGGGTCGTTTCGATCTACTTTGATACCGAACTGAATCGGGAAGTCGCACTCAAAGAGATCCGCGAACAATGTGCGGATGACCCCCGGCATCGCGACAGCTTTTGTGCCGAGGCCGAAGTCACCGGGCTGCTCGAACACCCTGGCGTGGTCCCGATCTACAGTATGGGCACCGGAGTGAACGGACGCCCGTATTACGCGATGCGGTTGATCACCGGCAGCGAGCTACGGAATCACATCAAACAATTTCACGAAGCGGTCGCTGCGGGCAAGGAATCGTTTGTTGGGCCTCGATTGCGGCAACTATTGCAGCGGTTGATCGACGTTTGCAACGTGCTGCACTATGCCCACAGCCGCGGCGTTTTGCACCGCGACTTGAAATCCAACAACGTGATGCTTGGCCGCTACGGGGAAACCCTGGTCATCGATTGGGGGCTGGCGAAAACCACGGGCAGCAGCGAAGTCGAATATCAATACGAATCCACCCTCGCTGCGACCGAATCCCTGCCCGAGTCGCCGGTGTCGGTCAGCAGTTCGAAGCTGGACGATACGCGGGCAGGGACTGCGATGGGGACGATTGCCTACGCGCCACCCGAGCAGCTCAACGGGCGAACGCAAGACATCGACAGTCGTTCGGATCTGTACAGTATCGGGGCGATGTTGTACGAAGTTCTGACCGGCGATCCGCCTTGCAAAGGCATGAGTCTGACTCAAGCACTCAGAGCCATCGATTCGGGATCGATTCCCGCCGCCATCGAGGTGCAAAAATCAACGCCTCGCTCGCTAAACGCAATTGCTGCCAAATCGATTTCGCGATTGCGTGAGGATCGCTATCAAAGCGCAGCGGAGTTGCGAGACGATCTGCAGCGATGGCTCGATGACGAACCGGTGTTGGCCTATCAAGAGTCATCCCTGGAGCGTCTATACCGCTGGAAACGACAACACGAGACGTTTGTGCGATGGGCAACCGTTTCGTTGATCCTGTTGACGTTGACCAGTTTGTTCGCAGTGCACCGCATCAACCAGGCTCGCAAGCAACAGCAGCAAGCTCGCGGTGAAGCGACTCAATTGTATAAATTGGCTCGCCAAGCCACCGACCAATTGTTGACCGGGGCCAGCGAACGATTAAAAGAGGTCCCGGATGCGACCGACGTGCGTGAACAATTGCTCACCGATGCCGCCGAGTCGTATCAACGCATGGCAGAATTCCCTTCGCACGAACCCGAACTGCGTCGTGAATCCGCCGCGGTCTCCTTTGAACTTGCCAAAGTGCAACGCGAACTCGGTCTGATCCCTAACGCACTGGCTTCGCTCGCCAATGCCAGCAAAATTCTGCGAGAACTCGACACCAAAGAAGATCACCGCATGTTGGCGCGGGTGATGATCGAGAAAAGCCGGCTGCATGGCGACCAAAATAACACGACCGCGGCGACCGAAAGTCTGTCACAGGCGTTGCCAATCGTGGATCAGGTGTTGATCGATTCGCGGTCCTCGGCCGACGCGTTATTGCTGCGTGGACAAACAATGATTCAAAAGGGGGTCATTGCATTTGACGAGCAGCAGTGGTTGCCGGCGGTTGAATCATTTGAATCGGCAACTCGTTCGCTACGCGACGCGATGGACAAATCGACCGAGCCCACGTTGACGCGAGACATACGGTTTGAATTGACACGTGCACTGAACAACGAGGCGCTAGCGCGGTTGGAATTGATGTGGTCCACCCGAACCACCGACAAACGGATCGCCGATCGCTACCAAGATGCAATCGAGCAAGCTCGTTGGCTGGTGACCCGTGATCCGAACGATGTTGCGGCGGCGAAAGAATACGCGTTGTTGCTGAGAAATTACGCCGAACATTTGCAGTTGGATGTGCAAGACATCGACGGAGCGAAATCGCTATTCTCCGAATCGATAAAATTCTTTTCGGGCATGGTGGAAAAATATCCTGCGATCCCACAACTCAAAGAGCGGCAAGTGTTGGCGTTAACCGGGCTTGGAAATTTGCTAATTGACCAAGGCGATGTGGAGGCGGCGATTTCGCAGTACGAACGTGCCGTCAAGTTAGCCGACCAAATGTTACTGCAGAACTCCGTCCAGCTTTCGTTTCGTCGTTGTGCCGCCCAGGCGCATTTGGCGTTGGGAACATCGTTGGTGCCGAGCAAACCCGCAGCTGCAGCGGCAAGTCTACGCAAGGCAATCGAAACGCTACCAAAAACGAATGAAACGCTCGATTGGGCCGACGAAATCCGCCAGAATGCAGAGCAGGCGCTCACGCGTTTGGATACGATAGAAACGTCCTGATTTGCCGGCGACACTGCGTTCACCAACACGATCCATCGTCCCTTTTTGCCTGGACCTATTGCAATGTTTTTTCATCAGTTGTTGATTGCGGCGACGATCGCTAGCACGATGATCGCTCCGTCGGTCAGCCCCAGCCGCCCGCGTACTGCCCGATTGAGTCGCGGACCCGTGTGGACCGATTTCCGCTCGTTGGCAATGAGCGAAGAAGCTCAGCGCAGCGCCAAAGAAATGCTGGAAGACAAAAAGCGGATCGCCGTCGTGGTGCTTGCCGGTTCGCAAGATCCGTCAAGTGACGTCAGCGTGTTTGGAACGTTGGTGCGTGAAGGGATGCGGTTTTCCGAGCAACTTGTGCTGGTCGACACTCACACCACCGATCGATTGTTCGCCGACTGCACGACGGTAGACGCGGCACGATCGGTCGCGAAGAAACATGACATCGAACTGCTTGTTTGTTGCCAATCTCGCGAGCCATCGGCGATCGAGATGGTGCTAGTTCAAAACGATGCTGCCGCTGACCCCACCGTGGTTTCGATCAACGAGACTGACGATGCCGTGATCACCGCAGCGATGAAGACGCGAACCAGAGTCATGAACACCTTTGACGCGTTGCCAGCGAAGAACCGAAACGCAATCGAGTCGGCTCCCAACGCTTCGATCGCAGCGATCAAGCAATGGGCCAGTGCCGCGGAACAACTGCGAAACGTTGTCACGATCCAAGATGCCGCGAAGCGAAAAGAAATCTGCCAAGAAATCCTATCGATCACGGATCAAGCGATCGCCGATTCACCGGGTTTCCTTGAAGCGTATCTTTTGAAGGCAAGTTGTTATGATGAACTCGGTGACGAGCAACGACTTAAACAAACACTAAGTGACGCCTATTCCAAACGCGATCCCAAGCGAGACTCGCCGCTCACGATTCTCGAACTCGAGGGGGATTACGCTCGATTTGCGACTCGCGGGGACAACGTGATGGATTCATACTTAGCACTACTTGAGCAGAATCCAACCGACCTGACTGCGTTGTGGTCGCTGATCGACATCATTCTTTCTCGCGTCCCAGATAAGATCACGAAAGAAGATATTGCGGAAGCATCCAATCTCGCTGCACTGTTGGTCGCCAGCCATCCCGATAGCAACGTCGCCACCGCGATCCAAACCCAATGAGTTGGTTACATCGTGCATCGTCGCTGATCGCTCCGCGATCATTGCGCAAGTCCACATCGTCGTTGATCGCTCCGCGATCATTACGTAAGTTCGCGGAGCGAACAACGACACTGCTACTTGCAATCACGTTTTGCAGCAGCCTGAATGCCGAACTACCGACCGATCGTTTGAACGAACTTCGCGACCATGCGATGCAGTCCCTTGCCGCCAACGATCGTGAAGCGGCAGCAAAGGCAACCGAGCAGATTTTGGAACAATGCAAAGTCAGCGAGCAGGTTGCGATCGATGATCCCGAGCGGATTCGTTACCTGATCATCGCGGCTCAGATTGACTTTGACGCAGGCCACCCCGACCGTGCGATCCAAACACTCTCGGATGCGGCATGCGACGCCGCCCCTGGTTCCGCTGGCCGCGTTACTTCGCTGGCCTACTTGGTGCGGATCGATGCGATCAAGCAGCAACCGAACCCTCAGCGAGCGGTCGATACCCTTGCCGAATCGATCGGGCTCATCAAAGAGCAGCGTTCACTTTACGACGAAGTGCAAGCGTTGGCGATCGACGTCCTTGGTTTCTCGCAATTGACGAAATTGGAACCGAAGGATTCGGTCGAACAGAACTTGAAATTGCTGCAAGAACGACTCAGCGAAGTCGAAGACACCCTGTCGGCTGCGGAGATTCCGGTTGGCGTGATCCGGCTGGTTCGACTCGCACTGGCCGAATATTGCATGCGAGTCGGCATGGACGACTCGCTGGAAACGGTGCTTCGCGATCTTCGCAGCGTCATTGATGACGATCAAGTCGCGGCCCAGTGGCGAGCAAAGTATTGGAGTTTAGTCGTCACGCTGCGATTGAAGCGGCGTCAACTTGCCGAGGCGTATGACGCGGCACGCGAGTTTTCGCGGCAAGCAAAACGCACCGGACGTCCTGATTTGCCAGTGATCGCCAACGACACCTTGGCGCTCGTCGCACTGCAGATGGGCGATTACCGCGAAGCCCGAAAACTGCTGGAATCTTCGCGTGAGTTCCATCAACAAAATCCCGATTTGCGATCCGCCACCGATTGGCGAATCAATTTAGCCAAAGCGATCGAAGGCGACCGCGATTTCATCATTGCCCGCAATGAATTGATCGACGCGCAAGAGACGCTCCAGACCAACAAGAACGTCGATCCGCTTCGCGCCGCGAACGTCGCAAACAACTTGGGGATCAACTATTACCTAACAGGCGACTTTGACAAAGCCGCCGAACTAGCACAGTCGGCAAAGCAAATCTACCAAGCCAACGTGGACCCCGCTGATTTGAAGATCGGAGAATCGTCGATCAATTTGGGTTGGATCGCGATGGCTCAAGAGAACCTATCGCAAGCCGCAGAGCATTTCTCGGACGCTGCAAAACATTTCAAAAAGCACTATTCGGTTCGCCATCCACGCTACGCCGAAGCCATTGCCTGCCAAGCCCGTGTGGCGTGCTTGCAAGACGATTTGACTTCCGCAAGTCAGTGGGTCACCCAAGCGGAGGCCCTGGCCTATCAAGGGGTTTGCGAGGCGTTGTCGAAGTCGCCGTCCGCTCGCGACCGTCTCGCGATGATCCAAGAAGCTCGCGTGCATCCCGAAAGCGTGGCTTGGCCGGGAACACTCGACACGTTCTTGGAACTCGCTCCGCAATTGCAAATCCCTGATACGGATCAATACAACGTCGTGCTGCGGTGGAAAGGACTCGCCGACCGTTATGACCGGGCATTCAAACAATCGACCGACACTGAGATCAAACAGCGTGAACAAGCGTTGATGCAACAATTGCATCAAGCCTATTTTCGTCGCGTCTCGATGTTTCGCCGGCGAGCGTTACTAAATGAGATCGCCGATCTCGAAGACCAACTGCAAGACATCCGGCGGAGCGTGTCTCGCAGCGAAAACCTTTCGCTCGAACAAGAACCCACTGCGGAGATCGTCGCCCGGCATCTCGCCGATGACGAATTGATGCTGGACATCTTGCAGACACGTGTCTTCGACAAACCAACAAAAGGTGGATCGATCGGCGCGGGATCTCGCTATTTCGCGTTCGTGCTCGCTCCGAGCGGCCAAGTGAAACGCGTTACGTTTGGGGACGCCCTGAACGTCGACGCGGCAATTGTCCGTTGGCGAAAAACGATCACCGAACAGTTGCCCGATATGGACGTTGCGGCCCGTACCGTCGCGTCGCTGGTCCAGCAACCGCTACTCGATTGCGACCTTCCATTTTCGCGGCTTCGCATTCGTGGCGACTCGATGTGTTACTTGATTCCCTGGGCCGCGCTTCCGGCGGTCAACCGGCCCGGTTACTGGATCGAACAGGTCTCAATCGAATTGGCCAGCGAGGTTGCCGCTGCCGAAATTGCGACGGAGACTTCCTCGGGCACGTCAAAGTCACTATTGGTCGCAGGAGGGATCGACTATGGCCCCCTGACTCAACAATGGCCGCTGCTGCCAGGTTCATTGAAGGAAGCAAAACAGGTGGAAACGCTGTTCAAGCAACAATTTCCGCAGGCTCGCGTGGTTCGTTTGTCTGACAGCAAGGCGACCGAGGCGGCATTGGCCCGGGCGATGGTCAACGAGCACTACATTCACTTGGCGACACACGGTTTTTTTCGGCGAGAGAACGAAGGAGACGCGTTTGCGATCAGCGGCGCCACGACGCTGTTGAGCACCGGGTTGATCGTGGCACCAGCGACCGACCAGGATCCAAAAAACGCCAGCGAACAAGATCAATACATGACCGCCGCCGAGATCCGGCAACTGGACTTGTCACAAGCGTCGCTGGTGATGCTTAGTGCATGCGAATCGGGGCTCGGACAAGCGCAGGCGGGGCAGGGGATGGCGGGCATGTTTAGTAGTTTCCACGCCGCCGGGGCGGAACACGTGATCGGAACATTGTGGCCGGTCGATGATGACGCCACCGTGGCATTTGTCCAGCACTTTTACGACCACTTGTGGCGTCAAGGCAAATCGGTTCGCGAGGCGATTCGCGGAGCTCAAGTGGACATGCTATCAGCAACGGGCTCCGGAATCCGCAGCCATCCTTACGCCTGGGCTGCCTTTGTTTGCAGTTCTCGATAATGAACCAGTGGATTTGCCCAGAATCGCAAATAGACTGGGGGGAATGCCGTCGTCCCCCCAAGTCTTTCCACCCCCGAGCCACTCACTGATGAAACCCATTCGAATCGCAGCGTTGATTTGTGCCGCCGCCTTTTTCGCTGGTCCCGGCGAAGCCCAAGCCGAAGGATTGTTTAGCCGCTTGCGATCGGCAAACCAGCGTTCGACCATGCCGACGCGAGTCTGGTCCGCGCCGACAACTTCACGGTCGATGATGGGTGGCTATCCAACTCGCAATCTAAATAGCCGAGCAACACGATTGCCTTCGGGACGAAGCTATTACCAAGGCCGCTACTACGGCAATTTCAATAACCGTTTCTACGGACCTCAGTACGGTTACTTTTAAGGTCCGGTGGCAATCGTCTTCGAAAAATCGCTTCGTCGACGACGGAGATTCGGGGACTCGTTGCTTCGTCGCCGCTAATACTCGGGGACTCGTAGCCTCGTCCACTACTGGTATGCGGGGACTGGTTACCTTGTCTACTGCCAAGGTTTGCCTATCGGGTTGGTTGGAAGCCCGAGATATCGATGATCTTGCCGTCGACGACAAATCGGGTTTGCCCCGTCCGCCGCGAGTAATCTTGCAATTGATCGGCGACCAGCGTGGTAAAGGCGGCGCGACGCAGGAAGTTCAACTCCTGAACGCCAACACCCGTGTTGGCAACCGACTCGGGCACCTTGACGGTCGGCGACTGAGGCAAAAACCGTGGATCGGCATCGTCGATGAACGTCACGTCGGTATTGGGTTGAACCTGATCGTTAGCATCATTTCCACCAGGATCTTTGACAATTAGGCGGTCTTGGTCGCTGCGACGGATCGTAAAGACAATACCGTTTGCATCTGTTTTGGTCACCAAGAATTCTCCCAATGCGAAGGTCGCACCCGAGTTGAATTGGGCTCGTTCATCGACCAGTGGCGTGTCGCCCACCACCGTTGGCCCGGTGGGATTGGCGCCGATCAATCCGGTCAAACCGGTGTCGCTATCAAGTGCTCCTTTGGCTGGGTCAGGAATGTTGAATTGATCGAGCTGGATTAAATGGGCATCAAAGCCAGGGATATCGATCACGGTGGGCGTTGGTCCGGTTCCCGTGAAGAAGTTGGTCAGCACTTGGCTGCTTGGCGCCGCCCCGGTCCCGATGGAAAAGAACTTGTCGGCGGCTCCGGAAAATAACGTCGAAAACTCAGTCGCCGACAGATGGACGTTGCTAAACGGCAATCGGTTTTCGGCAGTCACCAAGTGGATTGCACCGGGGAAGGGATCTCCCTCGGTGAAAGGTCCGGTTTCCGAAAGTGGTTTGATATCGTAGTCGACTTGCCCTTGAAACGTTTGTTGATTGGCGTCGCCAAAGATACCGCCCGAGGCAAATGTCCCGGTGGCACTGGAGATCGACCCTAGACTCAGCGAGCTACTGCCAGCGAACGTATTGGTGCTGGCTCCGATTCCCATCTCGGCATTGCCGCCATCATCAAAACCACCACGCGTCGCCGCAGGTGCCTGGTCAGGCGTCAGCGGGTCTTGCGCGAAACGCGGATCATCGTCGTCGTCTTCATCGGGGAACAGGTTTTCATCGGGGGACAGCGGATTGGCTGGCGAGAGTCCATCGGCCGATGGAAATGCGTCCGACGGTGATCCGGGAACCCCGTCCGGCGACGAGGTGACCGGCGGCTGCAACATCGGGCTGGTTTGCAGAGCCGACGCCAAACGAACTTGTTCGGCTTGAAAACGCCACCGGATTGGGGACGCCGATTGGATTTGTCCATCGTGTCGCACGCGAAACGAACCTTGTTGCGAATTGCGGCCCATGGATGTGGGATCGATTCGGTGCAGCACCGAACCGGCAACCAATTCGTATTGCATCTCGGTGTTAGCTTGGTCGACTTGAACGATGCCGCGTTCGATCCACATCTCGGCTTCGGGACTGGTCAAACGCAGCTCGGATTCGCCATCGTGCACGATCCGGGCTTGCCCTTGATCGAGGTCCAACAACCATCGATTCTCGGATCGATCGAGCGTCACGGTGGTGGCACCGCCCATCGTGATCGCAGGGCCCGCCTGGGTCGCCAACGTCAGTTTTGCCGATCCGCTCGTTTCGATCGTGTCCCCCAAACGCAATCCAGCACCACGCACGACTTGATAGGCGTGTTCGCCACGATACAGCACTGCGTCACCGTCGCAATGAGTGACGGTTCCAATCCAACGAGCAGCCGAGTCGGAATTGGCCGTGTCGTTCGCCTGCGTCACCGCGTTTGCCGCTGCCAGTGCAAACAAACAAACCGTAACGGCACCGAATCGAATAAAACTCATCATGAATCCTTTCATCTCTGTCACAGCCAATGTCGCTGATCGCTCCGCGATCGTGCGTTCGGTTCGTGCGTGTTGTGTTGGTGCGTTGGGGATCGCGTTGCCGTTGTGTTCGCCGCGTGATCAACGACGTTGGTTAAAGCGAGAAAATGAGCTGCGTACTGAAAATGTGTCGGTCATAGTCATAGAATCGCACCCCAAACAGGTTTTCGGTGTTCGAATCGTTGTTGATGTAGGTGTAATCAAACCGCAGGCTGACGGGGGCGGCAAAGTTCTTTTGCAACCCCGTGCGAACTTCCACTCGTTCATCATCGCGTGCTCGATCGTAGAAGTCCAAACTATTCGGGTTGGCATAGTCATCCCACACATAGCGAACATCCAAATCAGCGATCCAACGACGCGGCAATGGCCGTTCGATTCGTCCGGTGACCATGTGGGTTGTAAGATCAAAGTCCGATCCTTCGGCATGGCCCTCGGCATATTGGTAGCCACCATAGATGCGTCCATCACCGCCAAAGGTATACAACGCTTGCGTGATGCCGGTGCGATGAATGTCGGTGGTTTGATTTTGAGCCGGAATTAGGAAGGGGGCACGACTGTTGATCGGATTGAATTCGTAGAACAGCGTGGTATGTCCACGAGATCCAAGCCAAGTCATGGACGGAGTCAGACGATGTTCGTCGGCGAATCGATCACTGTCGACCAACGTATGATGGTATTCGTAGCGTAGCGAACCCACCAAATCTTCGCTTAACAGTGCATTGGTGTACGCCCCGCCCATGTAGTCTTGGATATTGAATTCGTTGGCATCGACCTGGAACGTGTTGTAGGTGCTGCCGACCAACCCAAGATTAAATTGTTCGGTCGACATCAACTGCAGATCCAAGAAGGAAGCCATCAAAAAACGATAGTCTTCATGATCGATGTCCGAACCGAGCCCCGAGAACCGAGGCTGTAGCGGCACGTTGCTGTCGTATTCGCCGGCGAACAGGACCGTGACGTTGTA
>NZ_JBFHFD010000273.1:0-10566 GCF_041583735.1 Novipirellula sp. | reverse complement strand
TTTGGCAACCGAAAAAGTGTTCAACCGTTTTGCCAACGAGATCAAGGTGATGCAAGAGTTTGATCATCCTTATCTCGCCAAAATCTACGATAGCCATATTGATTCGACACTCGGTTATTATGCGATGGATTTGATTCGCGGTGGGACGTTGTACCAGTATGTTCGTCAGCATCAACTCGCGCCGCTGGCGGTGATTCGGTTAATCGCCCACGTGTGCATGGGACTGCAACACGCTCATGAACAGGGCATCATCCATCGCGATGTAAAATTGTCTAACATCATGGTGACCGAATTGGGGCAACCGAAGCTCGTCGACTTTGGTCTTGGCAAATCGATGTTCCTCGCCCCGAGCGAAACAGTGACTCGCACGGTCGACGGAAGCGTTGTTGGCACACCGCTGTTCATGTCGCCGGAACAAGCCCGGGGCGAAATCGCATCGCTGGATCAACGCAGTGATATCTATTCGCTGGGGATCATCTTGTACATGTTGCTGTTAAAACAGCATCCGCATCACATCACCCCCCAAGATCGTCAGCAAACCATTTCCGAGATCGCCCACGGACCTGTGCGACGTCCCTCGAAAGTCAAATCGACGTTTAGCAAAACGCTCGAACGAATGATGCTCAAAGCACTTCATCCGTCGGTGGAATATCGCTACCAATCCGCCGGCGAATTGGCGAACGACTTATTGGCCTTTGTCGAATCCCGCACGACGCATGAGAGCTCGATAAAGACGCTGTGACGATGGGGTGCCCTTGCGAGTCATTTGAAGTTCTTCGTTCACATCGTGCTTTACCTCCCCGGTGAGATGAAACATTCACCCTCCCTCTGGAAGCGGCCGGGGAGGGCTGGCGAACTCTCGCTTGCACGCTCCACTGCTAACACAACGAGCCCCACCGGTGAACCGGCTACCGCCGACTCGGTCCTCCCCAGGCGGGAAGGTCAGATGTTTGCCCTCCCGCACACGGGAAGTTAAATCCTGCTTGTTGCCCCCGAACACCGTTCCTCGCGGACGCCGCCTCGGTTAGCAAAGCCTTGGTAATCTTTGACGATTAGGGTGACTCTGAGGATTTTTCCGATTTTTCTGGTTTTCGGTTCAGAGTTTTTATCTTTTGGGTCGATATCGCTAGGGAACGACCTGTTCCCATGCCGAGCGTGCTCGGCGCCAGCGGGAACAATGGTTAGCCCGGGGGGGTGATACCACTTCAGCGATGATTCGTCGGCGACCTGTAAAGCTTGTAGTCAGGTTGCTCGCGTTTCGCTTTCCAGGATCCCAATTGGTGAAGCCAATGCCTTCCGTTAGACAACTCTCCCAAATCTTATTCACGTTTGTGTTAGGGGCGCTGCTTGCCACTCACACAGACGCTCAGACCACGACCTCGGGCCAGCGAACGCTTCGCAAAACAGAGCGAACCGCTCGTGCCAATTGGCAGCCCGTGCGAAAGTCCAATCTGACCGAGGCGGATGCGGGCTTCGTTGGTGCAGGCAACTCGGCCCCCCAAACGACAACCGTGAAAACCTCGCAACCTGCTAGCAACTCGGTTGTTCGCCAAGCGAGTCATGTTCAACAAACCGGTCATGGCATTTCCGAGCCATCCTACCCGCCGCATTCAATCATCGAAGAACCGATCATTCACGGTCCAAGCGATGGCTATGTCGAATTGGAACCGATTCATGGCGGCTCGGTGGCATGTGATGCCATGCCAGGCGGCGTGGGATGCGGTTGCGGATCGATGAGCTGTGATGGCGGCTGTGATTCGATGGGCCGCTGCGGTTTCGGTGGTGCATGTGACGAAGCCTGTGGTGCCAACGGATGGCGTCCTTGTGTCACATTGTGTCTTCCCCAAGACGGCTGGGTTTCGTTTGAATATCTGTCCTGGTGGCAAGATGGGATGAGTCTTCCTCCGTTGGTGACTACAAGCACCGACTCCAATGTGGCTCAAGCGGACGCGGGCGTCCTTGGCAAATCGACCACTCGCACGCTGTTTGGCGGCGAAGAGGTTTTGACCGATCAATTTGATGGTGGCCGATTACGCATGGGATTGTGGTTGGACCGAGGTCACACTTGGGCGATCGCGGGAGAATACTTCAAAATTGGTAGCGAAAGCGAATCGTTCTTCGCAAACAGCAACGGCGACCCCGTCTTGGCACGTCCCTTTTTCAACGTGAATCCGAGCAGCGGTAGTGCTCGTGAAGACTCGGAATTGGTGGCCTTCGGTGGCACTGGAAACGTTCGTGTCTCGGGTTCGGTCTTGGCGGTTGCGGAAAGCGAATTGCTCGGTGCCGGATTCCACTTTCGCAATTTGCGTGCTTGCAACCAAGGCTGCAACACATGGGGATTGTTTGGTTGCCCTCAAGAATTCTGCTCACGCACCGAAGCGTTGATCGGATATCGCCACCTGCAACTGACCGAAGGAGTGCACGTTCAAGAACGCTTGACCGGAATCAACCCCGTGGGCAACTTTGTCATTGATGATCGTTTTCGCACCCGAAACCAATTCAATGGAGTCGACCTCGGTTGGTTCTACACTCAGAACCGTGGCAATTGGACACTCGACAGCACCATTCGGCTCGCCTTGGGAACGACTCACCAAACCGTTTCAATCAATGGTCAAACAACAATTTCGGGGGATCCAAATTCACCCGGCAGCCAGACCTACCAAGGTGGTTTGCTAGCTCAAGCGTCGAACATCGGAACTTATCAACGCGATGAATTCGCGGTGGTCCCCGAGTTTGATATCAATCTGGGCTATCGTCTGAATAACAATTGGCGAGTGATGGTGGGTTACACCTTCCTGTACTGGTCCAACGTGGTTCGTCCCGGCGAGCAGATCTCGCGTGACCTCAACCCAAGTCAACTGGCTCCGGCCGAAGACCCGCTAACGGGGGCCTCGCGACCTGGCTTTGCATTCGACTCGGTCGATTATTGGGCTCAGGGAATCAACACAGGGCTCGAGTATCGCTGGTAACCGCCTTCCGTTCGCCGAGCCGGTCGTTGGAACAGGGATCGCAAGATTCGATTTTAGCGGTAACAGTCAAGCGAGCTGCATTGGAAATCCGATACTTCCCTACAGACCGCGCTGCAATGATTCAACAATTGCGCGCCAGCAAAATCAACCGTTCGATGCCGAGGCACCGTCCGACCGACGTTTGACGTCGGGATGACGCCTGCGGCGTTTCGCCCCCAACAGGACAACGATGATGGTCTTTCAACGACTAATCAACCGTCTCGGTCGCAAATCAAACAACGTCAGCCGCAAAAAATCGAATCGCCGTCTGTTGATGGAGCATTTGACCCGTCGTGAGTTGATGGCATCGGACTTAGGGGCGATCAGCGGGATTGCGTATACCGACGCGGACGGCAACGGCCAATTGGATGCTGGCGAAGTTCGACTTGAAGATGTTCAGGTCCAGTTATTCCGTGATAGCGGTTCGGGCAACACCGGCACGCTTGTGACCACGGGGGCCAATGCGGACCCGCTGGTCTTGACCGACACCACCGACAACTCGACGCCCGCAGGTGTTGGGCAACCGGTCAAGGTTCCAGGCGAATTTCGCTTCGAAGGCCTTTCGCCGGGGGATTATTTTGTCGTTCAAAGCGCCGTGCCTGGGCAAACCGCTCCTGATCCGGTTCTGATTACAATCAGCGATACCGATGACGACGGGGTTCGCACGCAGTTGATCGACGACTTCGCCACCACGGCGGTTTCGGTGCTTGCCAATGCAGCGAATCCGACCAACACCGATTCGACCGATGCTCCCGAAGCGATCGGGGGCAGCCGAGATATCCAAGCGGTACGGTCCAGCGGATCGGGCAATATCTTGGTCGAAGTCGACACCGGACAAGACGCGCTGACGATTTCCTCTGGGGGCGGTGGTGTCGGCACGGCGATGGTGCAGTACGACGGCATCGACAACACCATCGCGCTGGATGCGGTTGGACTGGGAGGCGTTTCACTTTCGGATGAATTGCCCCTCGATCCCACCGAACCCACCGGCACGCAACGCCAATATCCTGGGGCCGGATTGTTTGTACGGACTCGCGCTGCTGATGCCGGGGAACAACTGACGATTCGCGTCTACACCGATGCCACCAATTTTTCAGAAACCGTCGTTCCGGTCCCCGTTGATGCGACCAACTTCCTTGAAACCTTCGTTCGCTTTGATTCGTTCACCGTGGCCGGGGGAACCGGAGCCGATTTCCGCAACGTCGGTGCTATCGAAGCAATAAGTAACTTGACCGGTGACAACGACATTCGCGTCTCGATCGTCGAAGCACTGCGTCCCACACCTCAAGTAGCCAATCTTGCGAACATTCAGCCGCTCGCACTGGGCGGCGAGATTTTCGTCGACAACGGCGCGGTCCCTGACCAGAACAACGGCACGCGTGATACCGGCGAACCGTTGGTGACCAATCCGATCACGGTCCACTTGTATCAAGAGAACCAGACCCCGGGAACCGATACCCCGGTGGCAACCACGACCACCTCGAGCGGCGTCTATTCGTTCAACGATGTCGTGCCAGGCAACTACTTCGTCGTGATCCCTCAAGCAATGTTTGATGCGGGCGGCCCCTTGGTCGGTTTTGCTTCGAGCACGGGGAACGATCCGGCATCGGATCCCGACGACGACGTCGATCTGGATGACAACGGCACCGGGGTTGCAGGTGTTGGCATCGTTAGCGGGGTGATCACGCTCGCCAGCGGGACGGAACCGACCAACGACGGTGACGATGCGAACAAGAACTCGACGCTCGATTTTGGTGTCGTGCCGCAAACCGATCTTGCGATCACCAAGACACTCGTGGGAGCTCCGCCGTCGAACGTCAGTGCTGGCAGCACCGCGGTGTTTGACATCGTCATCAGCAACAACGGACCGCTGACGGCGACCGATGTCCGTGTCCAAGACGTCATTCCAAGCGGTTTGACCTTTGTACGGACTCAGAACGGTCCTTCGGGAATGTCTCAAAACGTCAACGGTGCGAACCTTGAAGTGATTTTGGGAACGATCCCGGCCAGCGGACAGCTAAGCTTCCAAATCGTGACCACGGTCGATGTTGACGGTTTGACCAACATCACCAACACCGCCACGGTCACGGGTGCCGAGTTTGATTTCGACACCAGCAACAACAGCAGCGATGCGGATGTCATCGTCGACCCTGATTTTGATATCGTCGTTGACAAAACTGTCGACAACGCAAACGTCCAGCCCACCGACACAGTGACTTACACCGTGACGTTGACCAACGATGGTCCCAGTTCGGCCGATGGCGTTGTGCTTAGCGATATTGTTCCGACCGGATTGACCTTTGTCAGCGGTACGATGAACGGTAACGCTGCCACGCTAAACGGTTCCACCGTGACCTTCCCCGCCATCACCGTGGGGGCAGGTACCGCTAACGCAGTATCCGCGACTTTGGTCTTTACCGTCGATGCGTTGACCACGGGCCAAATCACCAACACCGCAAGTGTGCCGGACATGTCGGCCGACGGTGAAAACGATATTACGAACAACTCTGACGACGCCGTGATTACGGTGACTCCGGACTTTGACATCGTGGTCGACAAAACCTCCGATGTCACGACCGTACAGCCCGGCGATACGGTCGTTTACACCGTAACGTTGACGAACGATGGTCCCAGCACCGCCGATAACGTGGTGCTAACCGATGTGATTCCTGATGGCTTGACGTTGGTTTCGGCAGTAATGAACGGAACCAATGGAACCGTTACCGGTAGCAACATCACCTTCCCAGGTGTATCGATTGTCAGCGGAGCCGCCAACGCGGTGACCGCGACATTAACCTTCACGGTCGATTCGGACGCCAGCGGTACGATCGACAACACCGCAAGTGTCCCGGACATGTCGGCCGATGGTGAAAACGACACCACCAACAACTCGGATGACGCATCGATCACCGTGATGCCGGTATTCGACATTGTCGTGGACAAGACGGTTGACGTCACCAATGCTCAGCCTAACGACACGGTCACCTATACCGTGACGTTGACCAACAATGGCCCGAGCAATGCAACCAACGTGGTGCTTAGCGACGCAGTGCCTGCGGGATTGACGTTCGTCAGCGGCACGCTGAACGGACAAGCCGGCACGCTGAACGGAAGCACTGTCTCGTTCCCTGCGGTTTCGATCGACAGTGGAACAGCGAATGCCCTTACGGCAACGCTGACCTTCACGGTCAACTCCGACGCGACTGGCCAAATCGTCAACACCGCGAGCGTGCCGGACATGTCGGGTGACGGTGAGACCGACATTACCAACAACTCGGACAACGCCACGTTGACGATCGATCCCGATTTTGACATCGTCGTCGATAAGACGGTCGATAACGCAACGCCCAAACCTAACGACACCGTCGTTTACACCGTGACGTTGACCAACGAAGGCCCAAGTTCGGCAACCAACGTCGTGCTAACCGATGTCGTCCCCACCGGGTTGACCTTTGTTAGTGGGACGCTTGATGGGGTTGCTGGAACCCTTTCCAACGGCATCGTGACATTCCCCGGCGTTTCAATCGACAGTGGAACCGCCAATGCCAAAACCGCCACGTTGACCTTTACCGTGAACGCGGGTGCCACCGGCCAAATCACCAACACGGCAAGTGTGCCCGACATGGCCGCTGCGGGTGAAAACGACATCACCAATAACTCTGACACTGCTGCGGTCACGATTCAGCCCGATTTTGACATCATCGTCGACAAGACGGTGAACAACGCGACACCAGCACCGGGCAGCAACGTGACTTACACCGTTACGTTGACCAACGAAGGCCCCAGTGTCGCCAACGGAGTCGTGCTGAGCGACGCGGTGCCAACCGGATTGACCTTTGTCAGCGGCACGATGAATGGCCAAGCCGCGACGTTAACCGGTTCGAACATCACCTTCCCCGCCGTCAATGTATTGGCGGGAACTGGTAACGCCTTGACCGCGACATTGACATTCACGGTCAGCGGTACTGCCAGCGGCCAAATCGTGAACACCGCGCAAGTCCCTGATTTGTCGGCCAACGGTGAAAACGACATCACCAACAACAGCGACGATGCGGTGATCACCGTCACTCCGGTTGCCGATCTGGTGGTGACCAAAGCGGTAGACAAGACGAATGCACGGATTGGTGATTCGCTTCAGTACACGATCACGGTGACCAACAACGGCCCATCGCCAGCCACCGCAGTTCAAGCGGTTGACACGCTGCCTGCGGGAGTCACGTTCGTCAGCGGTACGGGCCCCAACAACACCACGTTGTCGGCCAGCAATGGCGTGGTCACCGTTCCCGGTGGCACGCTTGCCTCGGGAGCGAGTTTCAGTTTCATCATCAATGCCACCGTGAACTCGGGAGTCACCGCGGATCAGGTCAACAACGTCAGCGTCAGCACGTCGACCAGCGATTCAAACGCTGCCAATAACTCGGCGTCGGTGACCACGGGCGTTGATCCTGCGACATCGCGAGTGGACGGGTTTGTGTTCATCGACGCGAACAACAACAAGATCTTTGATGCTGGCGAAACCCCGGTTTCAGGAGTTCAGATCCAATTGACGGGAACCGACGCGTTCGGCAATGCCGTCAACTTGACGGACACCACGGATGCCACGGGACAATACTCGTTCGAAAACTTGTTGGCGGGATCGGCTTACCGATTGCAGCGAATCGATCGTCCATCGAACTTGCGTGACGGCGGTGAACAAGCGGGGACCAATGCCACCTCGACGATCGATGACGTCGACAATGTGTTTACATCGCTGGGACTTAACAAGGCGACATCGGCCGAAGACTTTAACTTTGGCTTGCTGAACGCCGCACTCTCAAAGCGGGACTTCTTGGCATCGTCTTAATCACGCCTGCGTCACGCGAGTGGCTTTGATGATCTTGCTTGAACCAACGGGAGCCGGTGTTTTCGGTTCAAGCAGTTCGCCAGCAAAGCCAGTAACTCGGGCGACGCAATCATGATCAGAGCGTTAAGAAGTTAAATGCTCGGCCTTCGGGGGGAGGCCGAGCATTTTTTTATGCGCTTGCAGCAATGTTACAGCTCGATTTGCCGGTAGTGGACGAGGCTACGAGTCCTTTCAGTTGCAGCGATTCGCTTAGCACCTTAGTCCACATTGGGTGGCCGGCTCGATAAACGCCAATTGCACATTGCCGTACACGCGAATATCCCACTCGCCCGGGGGCAATCGCGTCGCGTCAAAGGTGTCTTCGGTCTCGGCGACCAACACGCTGCCGGGCGGTGCTTGACGCAGCACTTGGTTGATCACGGCATTGAGCTTCTCGAGCTCTTCTTCCCACATCACGTAGGGGGGCGACAAAAAGACGATCCAGGGGACGCCAATTTTGGGATCGTCCGGATCCTCGGGGGCGACCAGCAGCGTTTCGCTCCAGCGGAATGCATCGCCCACCAAAACTTTCAGCTTGGTTTCGATACCGAGTGCCTTGGCGGTTTCGCGAATATGTCCGGCGGCGCGATTGGACTGCTCAATCGCCACCGCTTCGACCGCGCCGCGGCTGATCGATTCGATCGCCAGAGCCCCGGTGCCTGCGAACAAATCGAATGCAATGGCCCCCCGAACGGCTCGTCCAAGGATATTGAACAGGTTTTCACGAACGCTGTCTTTCATCGGGCGGGTAAACGCTTCGCCGTGATAATAGATGTGGCGGCCCCGCATATCGCCGCCGATGACCCGCAACTTGGTCGCATTCGCCTTGTTACTTTTCAGCTCCGAGCGAGATCGTCCAGAGCTGCGTGGTTTTCCAGAGTCGCCGCGTGTGGGTTTGGAAGTGACGTTTTTCTTGCGTCGATTCGATTCATTGCGTTGTTTCATGGCGAAAGTATAGCGAGGTCACCCCTGATTACGGAAGTCGCGTGAAACTGCCTCCGATTGACGTTTACGCTAACCACCCTGTTGCTCTAGACTTGAGCGATTCAGGAAGGATGCCTGTATATTCCCCGCCGAAGGAACGGCTATGTATCGTTGGTTGCTCTGTTTTCGCTACTTGCGGACTCGCTATATCGCGTTAGCTTCGATCATCAGTGTCACGCTAGGTGTCGCCACATTGATCGTGGTCAACAGTGTGATGGCGGGATTTTCAGCTGAAATGCATGATCGGCTGCACGGACTGGCGTCCGACATCCTGATCGAATGCCACACCAGCGGCGGGATGCCCGATCCGGAGGGGCATTTGCGCGAGATCAAAAAGGTCTGTGGCGACAAGATCGCTGGCGCCTCGGTGAGCGTGCATGTCCCCAGCATGCTGGGGATCGATTTTAACGGGCAGCAAATTGCCCGCCACGTCAATCTCGTTGGGCTCGACCCCGAAACCTACAACGCTGTCAGCCAATTTGGGCAATTCCTGCTGCACCCGGACAACAAAACCGGTGTTAGCTTCGATCTTCGTGAAGACGGTTTCGCGCCCGACCGCGAAGGTTTCCCCGCGTCCGGATGGCGTTATCGACGTGCCCGGGCTGCCTACGAGAAAGCACTGCAGTTCGAACGAGACCGCATCGATGCTTTGAAAGCAAAACAAACTGAGGCGGCCACACCGCAGTTGGCCAGTAACCGCACGCCGGCAACCTCGGAATCCGCCGCGTCGGCCAACACAGCGTCGGCCAACACTGGGGCCGCTGCTGCTGATCACGCCGGACCGACGATGTCCCCCTTCTTTTCGCCCGAACTGCTGGAAGACAGCGGTGGCGAAGCGCCGAAGGTTTTCGATCCCAGCCAAAATCAATATCCCGGCATCATCCTGGGGATCTCGACCTGCAGCAGCAAAATGCGGGACGCCGACGATGTCGTTCGTGACCACTATTACTGTCGTCCCGGTGACGATGTTCGCATGATGTTTCCCAACGCCTCGGAAAACACCAAGGTCGTCAACCAAAAATTCACTGTCGTCGATTTGTATGAATCGGGCATGAGCGAATACGACAGCACGTTTGCCTTTTGTCGCCTCGATCAATTGCAGAATTTTCGCGGTATGATCGACCCGCAAACCGGCACCCGCAGCGTAACGACCATTCAATTAAAGCTTGTCGAAGGGGCGAGTCTGAATGAAGTGCGTGACGATCTTCGTCGCCGCTTCCCCGCAGACATGTTCGCCTACAACATCCAAACGTGGAAAGACATGCAGGGACCGCTGCTAGCCGCGGTGCGATTGGAAACGACAATCTTGAACATCCTGTTGTTCTTGATCATCGCCGTCGCTGGATTCGGCATCTTGGCGACCTTCTTTATGATTGTGGTCGAGAAAACTCGAGACATCGGAACGCTGAAAGCACTCGGTGCTTCGGGCAAGGGAGTGATGAGTATCTTCCTGAGCTACGGGCTGTTGTTGGGGTTTGTCGGCAGCGGTGCGGGGTTGGTCGGTGGATTGATCTTTGTCAGCAAAATCAATGAGATTGCCGCTGTGATTGAAAAGATCACCGGGCAAGAGGTCTTTGATCCAACGGTGTATTACTTCACCGAAATCCCCACGATCATCCATCCCTTTACGCTGTGCTGGGTGATGGCGGGTGCGGTGACGATCGCGGCCTTGGCCAGCGTTTTGCCGGCACT
>NZ_JBFHFD010000272.1:0-10591 GCF_041583735.1 Novipirellula sp. | reverse complement strand
CCAAACCGCGTGACGACATCGCGTCGGTTTAACCTCATTGTCTGCCTTCATCGCACCGCATGCTCTACTCGCAATCGGATGAGCCGGAGAAGGTTAAAAGATGTAAAAAAATGCGTAAAGGATGTCCAAAACGGATTACACGCTCCGGTTCACGACCTAGTTACTGCAGCATCTCAATCAGTCATTTGGAAGTACAGAACCCGATTTGTCTCATCCACAAAAATAGTTGGCCGATGCGAAAGCTGGCCATCTGCCGGTTCGTAAAGTGTGCCCATCGCATCGGTGGCCGGCAGCATCCAATCAGCGTTGCCACCATAAAACTCAGAATTGCGTTTAATATCGTGTTCGTCAAACGGAGATGGAGCGTTGCGAGTCGCCTTGTAGCCGGTACGATCCCAATGAGCTTCAAACTCGGAGATCGCGTGAGCGTTGAGCTCGTCCACGGGAGCAGCAAAACGATACAGCAGCAAGCGACCTCCCATCCCGACCGAAGCCCGGCAGAAACGGAAGTCTGTCGCAGACTTTGGCAGTTGATGTGAAAGCGTGTTCTGCATTGCCGTGACGGTGGGCTGAATATAGCCATCGGACTGCGTTACCAACGGTCGTGAGGCAGTGACATTCACAAGCAACGCAAGGGCAAAGAAACAGACACCGACCGCAACGACCGTGCGATAGAACCAACGCCAAAGTGTTTTCATGCGTGAACCGATTTGAAAGTGCCGAACTTCTTCGTTGAGTGGGCGACGTCCAAAATGCTTCCTAACAACAACGTGTTTCGCCCACTTCGACATTTTTTTCGACGCCAAGTGTCGTCCGGCAACCGTCATGACTTGACCTCAGAAACCTGCGGAACAATCGATCTTATCAGGAGGGTGCCAAGCTTGGCAGTCGTTAACGTAACGAATATCAGCGACCGTGCGATGTTTAAGGCAATGATTCGCCGTAGCACACCCGACGGATTGACGCTAAGCTCAAAGCATCCGAGTCTTACAATCCTCTGAACAAAATACCGAACGATTTCGCGTTCGTTAGCAGGGCGAAATCAGCAAATGAAATTTGATGACTACAAAACGGACGGCTTTTACGACGAAATCTTTGAAGCTTCCGGCGTTCCCCGCGAGGTTTCCGAACCGCTGATCCAGCGAATTGAGTCGTTACCCGAAGGCGATTTGCATCGACGTCAGCAGGCGGCTGAGGCGGCGTTCATGCAGATGGGGATCACCTTTACGGTTTACGGGACAGACGAGGGCACCGAACGAATCTTTCCGTTCGACATCATGCCTCGGGTCATCGAACCCGACGACTGGTCACGCATCGAGCGAGGGCTTAAGCAGCGTATCGAGGCGTTGAATCTCTTCGTAAACGACATCTACCACGACCAAAAGATCGTCAAGGATGGCGTGGTTCCACGCGAGTTGCTCGAATCAGCAGATTCGTTCCGCCACCAATGCGTCGGATTGAATCCGCCCCGTGACATTTGGGTTCACATCACAGGGACCGATTTGGTGCGTGATGACTCGGGTGAGCTTCACGTGCTTGAGGACAATTTACGATGCCCCTCGGGCGTCTCGTACGTGTTGCAAAACCGCGAGATTCTAAAAAGGACGTTTCCTCGTCTGTTCGAATCGATGCAAGTCCAGCCGGTTTACGATTATCCGAACCGTTTACTCGCGGCACTTCAGTATCTTGCACCCGATGGTGTCGCAGAGCCAACGGTCGTCTTGCTGACACCTGGGATGTACAACTCAGCCTACTTCGAGCACGCCTACTTGGCGCAGCAAATGGGCATCGAATTGGTCGAAGGCCGCGACTTGGTCATCCAAGGTGGCTTCGTGATGATGCGGACGACAAAGGGGTTCCAGCGAGTCGATGTGATCTATCGTCGTATCGACGATGACTTCATTGACCCCAAGGCCTTTAGAGAAGACTCTTGCCTGGGGGTTCCCGGTTTGATGGAAGCCTACCGGGCGGGCCGCGTCGCGCTTGCCAATGCGCCGGGCACCGGCATCGCGGACGACAAAGCGGTCTACGCCTACGTCCCTGAAATCATCAAGTACTATCTGAAACAAGACACAATCATTCCGAACGTGCCCACGTTCCTTTGTTCGGAACCGGAGCAGCTAAAACATGTGCTGGCGAACCTGGACAAATTGGTCGTCAAAGCGGTCAATCTGTCCGGTGGTTACGGAATGTTGATTGGGCCACACTCGACCAAGAAAGAGCAAGACGAGTTCGCCGCACAGATCAAAGCAAATCCACGCGATTTCATCGCCCAACCAACGCTGGCGCTGTCGCGAGCCCCCACGATCGTCAACGATCAATTCGAGGGGCGACATGTTGATCTACGTCCTTACATCTTATACGGCGAAGACATCTTCGTGATGCCGGGCGGTCTGACGCGTGTTGCACTTCGCAAAGGATCGTTGGTCGTCAATTCATCGCAAGGCGGCGGCAGCAAAGACACCTGGGTCGTTGCTAAAGCAACACCCGCTCAAACACAGTCTCAATCGCAATCAACTTTGAAGGACTCCGAAAATGCTTAGTCGGACAGCTGATGCAATCTATTGGCTAAGCCGATACATCGAACGGGCGGAGAATGTCGCCCGATTCGTGGACGTCAACTTCACGCTGGCATTGGATTTCCCCGACGATACGGTCAAACAGTGGAAACCGCTAATCGCGACCACGGGCGACGAAGAGATGTTCGCCGAGCGGTACGACGACATGAATGAGCAAAATGTCATTCAGTTTCTGACGTTTGATCGCGACAATCCAAACTCGGTGCTGTCGTGCCTTTGGTTTGCTCGAGAGAACGCACGTGCGGTCCGCGATACGATCTCGTCAGAGCTGTGGGAACAGGTCAACCGTTTCTATTACCTTGTCAAGAACGCGGCTGGTTCGACGCCAATCGATTCGCCCCACGAGTTCTATGCACAAATCAAATCCGCGAGCCATTTGTGTACCGGAATCAGCGAATCGACGATGTCACACACCGAGCCGTGGCATTTCGCTCGACTCGGACGCATGCTTGAACGAGCCGATAAAACGGCGCGTATCCTGGACGTCAAGTACTTTATGTTGTTGCCGCATGCGGATTACGTTGGGTCGCCGTACGATGCGCTTTTATGGTCAACGCTGTTGAAATCAGCCAGCGCGTTTGAGATGTATCGAAAACGCTATCGTGCCATCAAGCCGAATCGCGTGGTCGAGTTTCTCGTTCTCGATCGCCACTTCGCACGTTCGATGCATTTCTGCGTCAACAATGCCGATGTTTCGCTACGAGCGATCACGGGAAGCGAAAGCTCGACATTTAGCAATCCCGCCGAACATCGGCTGGGGCGATTGCGAAGCGAAATGGACTACGGTGAGATTGGCGAGATTATCAAGGACGGACTGCACGAATACTTGGACGACTTTCAAGGCAAGCTGAATGAGGTCGGCGCGGCGATCTCTGAGACTTTCTTTGCGCTCAAACCCGTTGCCGCGACCAGTAGCCGCGAAGCCAAATGATATTCCAGATCTCGCACCGTATCCACTTTCAATACGACGATGCCGTGATCATCCAACCGCTCACCATCCGGCTGCGTCCTCGCAGCGACGGTGCTCAGCGAGTGCTTGATTGGCGTTGCGAACTGACTCCCGATCCATCCGCATCGACGTCGATTTTAGATGTGTTCGGCAATGTCGCGTTTCAGGTATCGTTCGAAGGAAGTCATCGCGAACTGACAATCAACGTTGAATCCGAAGTCGAAGCGTCACGGATCAATCCATTCGACTACTTGTCGCTTGATTCGCGAGTGACCAATTTGCCCGCGTTCTATGACCTTCGTATCGGACAAGCTCTTGCACCGAACTTGCACCGACAAACGATGGATCTCACGATTGGCCATTGGGCTGGCGAGCTTTCGGGATCCGTTGGATGGCAAACGCAACCGTTTCTACTGAAGCTGTGCGAAGAGATCAATCGCAACTACACGACGGAGTGTCGCTATGAAGGGGCCACCTTCTCGCCCACGAAAACCTTTAACGAGAAGCGAGGTGCCTGCCGCGACCTTGCGGCGCTGTTCATGGACGCTTGTCGCACCCAGGGATTAGCCGCCCGCTTCGTTAGCGGCTATGTCTACGAACCCAACCGAACGCATGGCTCTGAACTTCACGCCTGGGCCGAGGTCTATCTGCCTGGCGGCGGATGGCGGGGCTATGACCCAACCCTTGGCATCGCCGTTGCCGACGCGCATATACCGGTTGCTGCGGGCCCTGAACCCGAGTGGGCGGCCCCAACCGAGGGCTGTTATATCGGCACGGGTGATTCAATTATCGATTACCAGGTGAAGGTCACTCGCAAACTCGGCGACGGAACCTGAGTGACCTGCTCCGCTTCTCTTACCATCGATCTGATGGGATTGCCGTACGGAACCAACGCCAACCAGATGAAACCTCACCTGAGAAGTAGGATCGTTTTAGAAAACATAATTTCACTGAGATTGACTTGATTAATTGGCAAAGTGTTCTGAGCGAGATTGATTGCGTTGTCGAGCCATGTCGCGGTCAAGGTCGCGTTGCTGACTACATCCCTGCGCTCGCGGCGATCGACCCGATGAAGTTTGGTTTGGCCGTGGCGCTTGGCGATGGCAACCTTCACACGCTCGGTGAGGCTGATGAGGCTTTTTCGATTCAGAGTATTTCCAAGGTGTTCACGCTTTCGATGGGACTGCGTAAAGTTGGCGAATTGCTCTGGGAAAGCGTGGGACGCGAACCCTCGGGATCGCCCTTCAACTCTATTGTGCAACTCGAATTGGAACGCGGAATCCCTCGCAATCCGTTGATCAATGCCGGCGCGATCGTCGTGACCGATCACTTGGTTGAGCAGCAAGGCTCCGATGCAATGATAGCGGAATTGATCGAGCGGATGCGAACGCTCGCCGACGATCCATCCATTCACGTGGATCAAGCTGTGGCGCATTCCGAGTCCGAGGCGGGCTCGCGAAATCGTGCTCTTGCCTACTTCATGAAATCATTTGGGAATCTGCGAAATCCGGTCGAGGAGACTCTAAAAGCGTACTTTTCACACTGTGCGATTGCAATGAATTGTCGCCAACTCGCACGTGCCGCTTTGTTCCTGGCATACGATGGCACCGATCCTGTCAGCGGAGTCCAAATGGTTAGTAGCGAGGCATGCCGCCGGATCAATGCCGTGATGATGTCTTGCGGTCACTACGACAACAGTGGTGACTTTGCTTATCGAATCGGTTTGCCGGGCAAGAGTGGTGTTGGGGGAGGCATCTTGGTCGTGGCCCCAAGGCACGGCACGATTGCCGTCTGGTCACCGGGTCTTAATACGGCAGGAACATCTGAAGTCGGCAGTCTTGCACTCGAAACTTTGATCCAGCAAACGGGATGGTCAGTGTTTGTCTAGCGGCAGCGCTCGGTAGGATGAAGAACCAATTCGTGACTCGACCACAAGCAGGGATCAACCGCAGTCGAGGTCGCGAACAAAGTCCTGATCGGGATGGATGCGATCATTAAACCGTTTCTTTCCCGTGCAATCGGCGAATAAAATTGCAGCGAGCAATACCAGAGCCACGCCAATTGATATTGTAAATGTAGTCATCATCTCTGTTTCGATTCGGCTTCGGGTATGGGTCTAATTCCGGATCGAACCGTGAACATCAAGCAAGAGCATTAGACCTGCAGGCAGTGGCGGTTGGCCATACTGATGCCGCTGACGATCGCGCCGACGATGCCGACGAAGCCTTGATCGGTACCGCACAAAAAGACGTTAGGCAGATGCGTCGTGCCATCAAGCTGCTTGTCCGGCGCCCCGTAGACGGCACCGTTGTCGTGCCACGTGAAGCGGCGAATCGTCTTGGGGGTGAAGACGTCGGTATCGACCACGTGACGACGGAAATCGGGCATGAAACGAACCGCCGATTCGATTGCCGCATCGTACTGGATTACTTTCTCGGCGCGGTATTTCGCCTCGGGCAACGCACACCAATGATCATGATTGGCCAGCGTGGTAATGCGAATCACTCCTTCGGGCAATTCGCCTTCCTCGGCGTCGTAGACGTAATTGTTCGGCGAACAAATCACGCCGGTGCGAACGTCACACAAACGATCTTCGGGGCGTTCCCAGTGAAACCGATCGCTGTCGTTGTAGAACACGATCGTACGATCAAACCCGATCTCTTTGGGCAGTTTGTCGAGCACCGAAATCGACTCGATAAACGACAATTTGCCCGCGCGAGCGACATCGACTTCGCTGATATCGTCACACATTCGCAACGTTTCGATATTGCCTGCGGACGACAAGATCCGCTTGCCTTCGATGATCGTGCCGTCGTCGAGCACGACGCCCACGGCGCGACCATTGTCGACATGAATCTTCGAGACCCCACTGCGTAGTTTCAGCTCGCCACCAAGTCCGCGAAACTTGCGGACCAAGTTCTTCAGGATCAAACGCACCCCTTTGTAGGGACGCCCGAAGCCTTCCAAGTAGCAGGCGCGAAACATGATACAGAACTGGCCAAAATCCATATCGTTTTCGCGGGCGTTGCCGTACCACATCAACGGACAGAGCAACATTTCGATCAACAGCGGATCGGACAAGTGAGTTGCCATCACCTCGCGAGCCGAGCGCATGAAGCTAGGGTCGTCGCCATCCATGTCGCTGTAATCCAACAACGCGGCACAGAGCGAGCGAAAACCATCGATTTGGCCCGGGAATTTTTCGGCGATCTCGTTTTCGAGCTGAGTGATGTCGTTATCGAAATCGAGCGACATGTCGGGAAAACGGATCGACGAGCCGTTCTGCTCGGCCAGCTTGAAATCTTCCCAGCGAAAACGAAGTTGGCGAATCAGCTTCGCTAGCGGCCCTTTTTTGTCGCCTTTGCGTGCGAAGTTTGTCATCGCATGCAACCCGACATCATAATCGCGACCGCCCATGCGGTAGAACGAATTGAGTCCACCGATGGTGTAGTGCCGCTCGAGAATGCAGACGCGTTGATCGAAGTGGGCCAAGCGGATGCCGGCGGCAAGCCCACTCATTCCCGCGCCGATGATAATCGTATCGTACAAAGGGTGAACTTAACTGCTGGCGAATAACGTGGCGTAGAAATGCGATGCAAGATGCACCGCGTGAAATACCGCGATCGTCGTAGAAGTCGTTAGCGAACTAAGACTTGACGATGTCTTTCATCTTCGGTTCGAGGTAGCTGACCGTCGAACTCATGCTGGCGAGGTTCCCGTAGTCTTCCTCAGGAATCTGAACGCGATGACGCTTGCGAAGCTCCATCACAATGTCCAAGAAATCCATGCTGTCCAATTCCAATTGCTCGCGGAATGGTTTCGCATCATCAAGATTTTCCAGATCATCATCGGGCGAGATGTCTTCGAGAATATCTAGGATCTCGTCACGGATTTCAGCAGGGGTCATTTGTTTTTGGAATTGGAGGAATAGGAAACAGAGATTTTTGCAATGGAGAAACGCGAACTAAACTCGACCGATAATCACGACCGAGTTGATCCCCAGCATGCCAAAGGAATTGTTCAGCACGTAGTCGACTTGGGCCACCTCTTGAGGCTCGTTGATCACGAGCCCATTGAGATCACAATCCGGGTCAAGTTTATCGACATTGATCGTCGGATGGACCACTCGATCACGAAAGGATGATAAGTTGCCGGCAAGTTCCAGGGCACCGGCAGCTCCCATGGCGTGCCCAATATAGCTTTTTGTGTTGTTGAATCGAACCGTGCTGCAGTTTCCGAACACGCTGCGAAGCGCTTTACATTCCTGGGCATCACCGCTGCTGGTGCCGGTGGCATGCGTGCTAACGATATCGATCTGCTCGGCATCCAGCCCGGCTCGCTTCAGCGCCATCTCGACGCATTGAGCTTGTCGCTCGGGGTTGGGCAAGACAAAGTCGGTCGCGTCGGTGTTGATCGCGTAACCGACCAGCTCGCCGTAAATTTCGGCTCCGCGAGCCTTTGCGTCACTGAGCCGCTCGAGCGTGTACAAACATCCGCCTTCGGCAACCACGATGCCGTTGCGGTCGACATCGAACGGACGAGACGCCTTGGTGGGATCTTCGTGCGTGGCCAAAGCGTTTTGGCTATTAAAGCTGGCGAAAATACCAAACGTATGAATGCTTTCGCTGGTCCCGCCGGCGATCGCAATGTCGCATTCGTTCAGCCGCAGCATCTGAGCGCCTTGGATCAGCCCCGCATTACCGGCGGCACAGGCAGCCCCGATCGTGTAATGGGGACCGGTCACACCAAGATTCAGCGAGATTTCGCCTGCCGGGTTGTTGGCGACGGTACGCGGATTGTGGTGATGCGACCAGCAGCTGGTGTCGTAGTCGAAACCTTTGATGACATAGATTTCGTTTTCGGTTTCGACATTGCCGTGTTCGGTCACGCCGACATAGATTCCGACCCGTGACTTGTCGACGTTTTCCCAGTCTAAACCGCTATGAGCGATCGCTTCGTTGGCGACGTAGACGCCGACGCTGCCAGCCCGGGTGCCGCGGCGGACATCTTTTTTCGACTGGTAACGTTTGGTGTCGAAATCGCAAATGCCGGCAAGCGTCTCGCCGAAATAGCGGATTTCGTAGGGCTGGACGCCGCTACGTTTTTCCAGCAGCGATTGGCGGAACGACGTCCAATCGTTCCCATTGGGAGCGGTTAGACCGATACCGGTAATGACGATGCGCTGGTCGTCAGGAAGCTGAGATGCACGATTCGGGGCAATCACGTAGGCAGCTGCCGAAGGGGGTGACTGAAACGGGGGAAGCTGAACGGCTTCTAAAAAC
This sequence comes from Novipirellula sp., assembly GCF_041583735.1. Classification (NCBI taxonomy): domain Bacteria; kingdom Pseudomonadati; phylum Planctomycetota; class Planctomycetia; order Pirellulales; family Pirellulaceae; genus Novipirellula; species Novipirellula sp. The sequence goes on along the minus strand of NZ_JBFHFD010000272.1, from coordinate 1,781 downwards.
CGTACGAATACAGGCAACGTAACAGTGGATTTGGTTGGTTCAGCAAGTGTCGCAGGCTAACAATTCCGTTAAAAATTGGCAACGCCCTCAAATTCGCTTGCGGCTCGGAATCGTTAGTAGAATGCGAATTTCCAGGCGAATCTGGGGAGATTCGTCCCTCTCGCGGCGGTTGACGATGCGGATTGCTCCGGAAGCTGATCTTGTTAGCTGGCTGTCACAAAGTGGGTAAGATCCCAATCTGCCTAGCTAGAATGCCCTTTTCGCGTAGCCGAAATCGTGCGTTAGTTTGGGGGGCATACATCAATCGGACGAAAGTCTTTGTGACTTTTGCTACGAGCCCCCCCAAAAAAAACCGACGCCCCCCTTTTTAGGTTGACGTCGGTTTTCAAAGTCATCGAATCGTGTTGTCAAAACGGCAATCGCTACATTTTTGACCGCAAGCGGGTCTCGTTAGAAACCTGAAGGTGATGCGACCGAACCTGGGGTATCGTCGTCATCCGTCGCTAGAGGGATCGCGATCGCCGCACCAATTCCACCGAGCAGTCCGAGGCCGCCAAGTCCACCGCCGCCACCGCCTGCGCCGCCAGCAACTCCGCCACCACCGCCACCTGCGAATCCGCCACCACCACCGCCGTGGACACCACCACCGTGAAATCCGCCACCGCCGTGGTGCCCGAATCCGGTCAGTTCGCTGCCGTTAGCCGATGGGATAGGCTCGGCCATCACGCTGGCACCAAACGGATCGATCACGCCAGGGATCATGGCTGGAGGGACCATCACCACAGGCAGCAAACTTGAGGTATCGCGGTTCATCACCGAAACAAACTGGTGGCTAGGCTCTCGCTTGCTGGCCACGTCGTTTTGCCCTACGGCTTCGAACGCCAGCGTTGCATAGCCGGAGGGGCCCGCGGCAACGATACCGTGGGGACCGCTACGAACGCCTTTGAATTGGAACGCACCATCCGCCTCGGCATACGTTTTTCCAACCGCCACGCCTCGGTGCATCAGAACAACTTCGGTTCCCTCGAGCGAGACTTCGCGGCCCCCTTGGGTCAGCACCGAAACGAGTTGGCCGCGGAGCTGTCCGTCTTCGGCAAGTTCGATGCGATTGCCGGTTCGCGAGGTGTCGGTAGGGATGTTGATCGCAACCTCACCCAGCTGGCTGGCGTGTTTATTCGAGAACTGCTTGGTGTAGCGATCAATCCACGGCATCAGTTTGCTCGAGTTGACTTGAGCGAGCGTCATCCGCGCCGGCGTCGAATTCGCGGCGGTAACGTCTTCGGGACGCACAAACATCAATGTCGAACCATATGCGTTCCCGTTGGATGCAACGACGGCATAGGGTTCAGCCGAGATGCCAGTCAGCCGCACGATGCCTTGTTGGTCGGCTTGGAATTTGCGAGCGCTGCCGTTGCGATCGACGACCGTCACGGTGGCGTACGACAACGATTGCCGGCTTTCACCGCTAGGGACCTCCAGCTGCAAAAGAACCTGGCCCCCTTGCTGCATATTGACGGAATTGTTCGCAGGCAATCGAACCACCGATTCCGCGTTTGCCGCTTGGACACCGACCGATGTCGCGATGGCTGCCAATGCGATAAGCATTTTTGATTTGATTTTAGTCACTCTATTTGGCTCCCCGTGCTGGACACGGCCTTGGGGGCCGCATCTTGGATTATTTTTTCGTTTGCTCATCCCTGAACGAGATAAGTCGCCAGGAAAACCTACGACATGGCCCAAAACAAGCAAGAAAAAACTGGGCAAACGCGGGGGGACTGTTG
>NZ_JBFHFD010000271.1:0-10638 GCF_041583735.1 Novipirellula sp. | reverse complement strand
TTTGGCCGTTGGCTGGGGGCTTTCTCCGAGACTGCTAGGATTGGTCGGCATGACCATGTTGGTGCTTTTGCGACTGACGGTGGGATGGCATTTTTACACCGAAGGGATCGAGAAGTATTCTTCGGGGAATTGGACCGCCACCCCGTTTTTTGCCAATGCAAAAGGACCGTTTGCCGAACATTATCGTGGACTTGTCTGGGATAATGAGGGTAAAATTCGATTAGACCGCGAACGTGTCGATCAGGAATGGAAATACCAGTGGGCGCTGGTCAGCGACCACTACAAATTTGACGGGAAACAAAATCGCCAAGCCCAAGACGCCTACAAAAGTGCGTTGCAGCAATATGACTGGGCGATTGAAGAGCACGCCAACGATTTAGAAGAATACGAGCTTGGAAAAGAACGCCAAGCTAAAATGGATCGGGACCCCGTGCGTAGCGGAGTTTCAAGTTTAAGCGGACAGCGCGAAACCATTCGCAAAGAATGGAACAGCAAAGGTGCTGGCGCGATGGACGAAATCGAAAAAATCTGGAAGAACTACTCCTCGTCATTGCTGGCGATCGCGACTCCGGAACAGATCGCGACCCATCGTGTTTTCAAACCGACACTGCCTCGTTCGGCCCGGATCGACACCAGTGTGATCGATGCAATGGTGCCTTACTTTGACATCGCCGTGGGGTTGTGTCTGTTGTTCGGCTTGTTCACTCCGGTCGCCGCGTTAGCGGCCGCTGGTTTCCTCGCTTCGGTCTTCCTTAGCCAATATCCTCCCACATCGGGCCCGGGATCGACCTATTACCAACTGATCGAAGCGATGGCGTGCCTTGTCCTTGCGGGCACGGGTGCAGGACGCTTCGCCGGCCTGGATTACTTCCTACATCTGATCGTACGCAAATTTTGCGGCCCGGAAGCCGCCGAAGCCTAATCCGGATCCGCATCCAATAGGATCCGCATTTCCACTCTTTCAAAACAACGACTCAACAATAGCGACAAGGTACAGAACGATGGTCGACAAACTTTCTGCTGAAGAACGAAAAGTTGGCGAAGACAACTATTACGAAGCCGTGGGAAGTTACTACGACGTCAATCGTCGTGACTTTCTGCGTGGCATTGTTGCTGCGGGTGCCGTCAGCGGTGCGGGACTCGGGGCGGCCTACTTTGGCTACGGCAAAGTCAAAGATCCGGTCCGCGTCGCGGTGATCGGAACCGGCGACGAAGGCAACGTATTGATCGGAGGCTGTAACCCGGATTACGTCGAAGTCAAAGCGATCTGTGACATCCGCCCCTACAGCGAACACCGCGCGTTCCATGGGGATTGGTCCAGTTCGTCGGCATTGGTGCGGCGCCCCGGACTGATCAACGTCGCGGGTTACAAGGACGAAGCCGAGGCGCGGCGAAACGTCAAAGTTTACAACGCCGAAAACGGCGGGATCATGGAGTGCCTGAAGAACCCCGACATCGAAGCGGTGATCATCGCATTGCCGCTATGGCTACACGCCCCAGTGGCCGCTTTGGCGATGGAAAAAGGGCTGCACGTGTTGACTGAAAAATTGATGGCACACAACGTCGCGCAGTGTAAAGTCATGTCGCGAATGGCGGGTGAACTCAAAGACCAAAACGGCAATCCGCTGCATTTGGCCACCGGTCACCAACGTCATTACAACGTCAAATACGACAACGCAATCAATCTGATCCGCTGGGGTCTGCTCGGCCAATTGCACCACATCCGTGCCCAATGGCATCGCGGCAATCTGCCCGGTGGCGATAGTTGGTCGATGCCGCTTCCCGGCGGTGAAAAGATCGTCGGTAGCGACAAGAAATTTGATCGCATCGCCCGCGACTTGGCCCACCGTGTCAACCAATTGAAAACGGAAAAGGATCCCGACGAGATCGTGCGGTTGCAAAACGAAATCGCACTCTGGACCGCTTGGGATCAAGACAAAAACGTTGACCCCAAGGAGTTCGGTTACCAAGATTTCACGCTGCAAGGCAAGATTTTCACGGCGATGGAAGAACTGCATCGCTGGCGTCTGTTTGATCGCACCGGGGCCGGTTTGATGGCCGAACTTGGCAGCCACCAACTCGACGCGGTCAGCATCTTCCTGAGCTCGTTGCGTGACGATGGCAAGAAGGTGCATCCGCTTAGCGTGCATGCCGTCGGCGGCCGCCATATCATGCCGCTCGATCGCGAAGTCGGGGACCACGTTTACTGCATGTACGAATTCCCTGGCCCCGAGTACTCCGAAACCTTCGATGTCGGCTACTACGACCGCGTCGAAAAGTACCCGAACGAAAAGAACCCCGGCAACGGCCCGGTTCCTGGCTACGATACCGACCCCAACAAAAAGGTCGTCGTCACCTATTCGTCGATCAACGGCAACGGTTTCGGCGGCTGGGGCGAAGTCGTGCTGGGTAGCAAAGGCACGCTGATCCTGGACAAAGAAACCGACGTCATGCTGTACCGCAACAGCGACACCAGCAGCAAAGTCGGGATCGCCAAGAAGAGTGGCGGCTACGCACTGGACACCAGTGCCAGTGGCGACTTTGCCGCACCGGTGGCCAAAGCTGCCGACTCGGGTCCGGTCAGCCGTGGTTACCGCGAAGAGATCGAGCACTGGGCCTACTGCATCCGCAACCCCGACAAAGAAAACCGACCGCGTTGTTACCCCGCGGTTGCGATGGGCGACGCAGTCATCGCGTTGGGCACCAATGTCGCTCTGAAAAACGCCAACGCGGGCAAGGGCGGTTATCTGGAATTCAAGGAAGAGTGGTTCGATATCGACAACGACGCAACGCCCGATGGCAGCAAGATCGCAGTCGAACGCGAATTCATGAAAAAGCCGGTTGCGTAAAGCGGCGGATCAATACGCTTGACAAGTGGTGAGCCCTCAAGCGGCTCACCGCTTGAGGCGACACGTTGAAGGATTTTCCGGTAGCAACCTTCACCAGAAGGTGGTGACGCGAATTGCGAGGCACCCATCCACACTCGGGCGAGCGTAGCTACAAAACGCAAATGCCTTAGTTTGCTGCCTTAAAATGCCTCGCAGCGTTATGCTTGAGAGGCTCTTTTTCGACCTCCGTCCTGACCACTGCTTTAGTGCCCCACTGCTTTAGTGCCCCACTGCTTTAGTGCCACAGTAGCGTCGGGGCTGTTTGCTTGCCGCCCTGGTTTGCGGTATCGATGCTTTTTTGTTGTTTTGGCCGTCCGATCACTCTCGTTGCCGGTTCGTCGTGGCCAAGAAAAAGACCAAAGTGGTTCGCGCGGCACCGGACGTCGCCTCACCTGACGGAAAACCTGTCATCGCCTTTGCGACGCCTTCCTTGTTTGATCGATGGCTCGGCAAACACCACACCGATCACGCCGGGCTATGGATCCAGTTCTTTAAGAAGGACAGTGGGTACAAGAGCATCACTTACGCGGAAGCACTCGATATCGCATTGTGCCACGGATGGATCGATGGCCCGGTGCGGAAAGGGGATGACGTCTGCTGGATCCACAAGTTCACCCCTCGGAGGAAACGGAGTTCCTGGTCCCAAATCAACAAGACTCACATCGCGCGACTCGAACGTGCTGGCCTGATGAAGCCCGCAGGTCACGCCGCAGTCGAACTGGCCAAGGCCGATGGTCGCTGGGATGCCGCCTACGCATCGAGTTCCACGTTCGAAGAGTCCGCCGATTTCCTTGCCGCATTGCAAAAGTCCAAGCAGGCCAGCAAGTTCTACGCGACACTCACAAAAGCCAAACGCTACGGCTTCTATCACCGGCTTCACAGCGCCAAGAAGCCCGAAACAAAAGCAAGAAAGATTCTCGAGTTCATCGCCATGCTGGAACGTGGTGAGACGTTTCGCTAGCCAAGGCAAGAGGCGGCTACCAATCCCGCGTCCCCATCTGCGGACATGCATGAACAGATCTACGATCGCTCGCGTGACGTTGTTTAGCATCAGCTAATACAATGTTGCGAAGCCGCTGAGCCCTCCCAACGTAGCTTTTGCGGTGCCAATGGCGACCGTCATCGATTCAAGGAAAATCAATGTCCGCGAAAGCATCTGTTTTCATTGCCACCAGCCTCGATGGGTTTATCGCCCGTCCCGATGGCAATCTGGATTGGCTCGACGAAGCGAACCGCACCGTTGCTGCCGAAGAAGATTGCGGTTACGCAGCTTTCATGAGTTCGGTGGACGTGCTGGTGATGGGCCGCAAGACCTTTGAGAAAGTTCGCTCCTTCGGCGATTGGCCCTACGGCGATACCCAAGTGGTTGTGATGAGCCGAACCCCGGTAGCGTTTCCTGCCGAGTTACCAAAATGCGTTACGCACTCGTCAGAAACACCGGCGGATCTCTATCGCCGATTGTCCAGCCAAGACGCCAAACACCTCTATATCGATGGCGGCAACACCGTGCAGCGTTTCCTCAATGCGGGTTTGATCGATGAGATCACCCTTACCGTCGTCCCGGTACTGATAGGCGACGGCATCCCGCTGTTTGGTCCGCTTGTAAAAGACATCAAGCTGACTCACCTCGACACCAAGATTTTCGAATGCGGGTTCGTGCAAACGAGGTACGCGGTCGTTTAAGAACTGCTGAAACATCGCTGCCAAGCAGTCAATCGGAATGGGCGAGCAGGCGATTTCAAGCCTAGCGTGGTGGCAGCGAGCCACGTTGGGTGTGTTCTCCGCTGCTCAAATGGCGTGCTCGTGAACGAGTCGCCACCAGGGTGACGAAGTTACCACGCTGGACGACCCGGCCATGCTGGTTGACCAATTGGCGAAGCCAGGTCACTCGGCCGGCACGACGACCGTGCTGTTGAATTTGCACGACCTCGGTGACGACCTGTACCCGGTCGCCAAAGAAGATTGGAGCTTCGAATTGCCAATCCGAGATCCCGACCAAGGCCAGTGTGGATGCGTTGGGATGATCGCTGCCTAGCCCCGCCAGCACACTCAATCCCAGCAAACCATGAGCGACCGGTTCTCCGAAGGGCGACGCCGAGCTTTCGCTGCAATGCAGCGAATCGTGATCCCCCGTCAAGCGGGCAAAATCAGCAACATCGTCTCCCGTGATTTCACGCCAAGGGCTCGACCAACGGTCGCCAATGTTCATGTCCTCAAGAAAAAGCGGCTTAGTGTCGGTGATGTGATTCAACGATCGCTCGAATTGTGGCTTGAGGTTCGTGCATGGACGGCTGCCCCACACACAAGGGGTGGATGAACGTATAATCATGCCGTGAAATGAAAGAAATCAAAAGGCGTCTTTGCAGCAATTACAATAAAACTCGTTTTTGCAGCTGCAAGCGATCGGATTACATCAGGTGAGAAATTTATTCGTTTTCCAGTCGGACTTTGAATTTCTCGCCCTCAAGTCCCTTCTCTTCGATTTCGTTCCTCGCTAATACTTTCCTCCCTAGCCTATCCCCACCCCTCATCCAACCCAACCCACCCGCGGAGAAGAAGTGCTCACATTGCTCCCCCAAAACAGATGTTTTCCCGTCATTCCCGGCACCTTGCTGGCCCTGACAGCGGTTTTGTTCGCGTGCTCCAGTTCCGCGGTGGCAGAATCCCCCGCGGCGGCGTTTCATGCCAGACGGATCGCATTGGATGCCAACGAAGGGATCGCCGCAGGTGATATCGATGGCGACGGCAAAACCGATTTGGTCGCCGGTCGCTACTGGTTCTCCGCGACCGATTGGGCCGCACGCCCGCTGCGTCACATTGACGACTGGAACGGCTACGTGCAAAGCAACGGCGATTTCCTGTTCGACGTCAACGACGATGGACGCCTTGATGTAATCGCCGGGTCGTTTGTGCCCAGCGAGGTCTATTGGTACGAAAACCCTGGTCCCGAAGCGCTGCGACTTGGAAAAATGTGGCCCAAACATTTGCTGGTCGATACCCAAAAATCACAGAACGAGGCGCAATTGATGCACGACCTCGATGGCGATGGGGTCCCCGAATGGATCGTCAACAGCTGGGCCAAAGATGCGCCGACGATGGTTTGGCGACTAGTAAAGAAAACCACTCCGGTGAGCAAAGAAGATCCGGCCGCCTACGAATTTGTCCCCCATCAATTGGCCGCACGAGGCAATTCGCACGGCATGGGCATCGGCGACATCAACCATGATGGACGTCTGGACGTGCTGACAGGCAAAGGATGGTACGAGCAACCCGAATCTGCGGCGTGGGAAAACGAGTGGACGTTTCACGACAACTGGGAACTGCACGCCAGCATCCCGATGATCGTCGTCGACTTGGATGACGATGGCGACAACGATTTGATCTATGGCAATGGACACAACTACGGATTGCTGTGGAAAGAAAATACGGGCGTCGACGAAAACGGCACCATTCAATTCACAGAACACGAAATCGACCGCAGTTTTAGCCAGCCGCATACGCTGGCCTGGGCCGATCTGGATGGCGACGGTGCGTCCGAGTTGATCACCGGCAAACGCTACTATGGACACAATGGGAACGACCCCGGTGGAAACGAGATGCCTTGTTTGTATTACTACGACTGGAACCCCAAAGAGAAAACGTTCACACGGCACACGATCGAAGAGGGGCATGTCGGCTGCGGTTTGCAAATCGTGACCGCTCAGCTGAACGACGATGACAAAACCGACATCGCAGTCGCTGGTAAAAGTGGTACCTACTTGTTGCTAGCAAAATGAGCACGGAAACGACGTCTTGTGAGGCGGGTTCACCCGACCCCGCTTCGCTCACCATCCGCCAGGCTCAAGAGCAGGTGGACCAGTGGATCCAAACGATTGGTGTTCGCTATTTTGACGAGATGACGAATCTGGCCCAGCTTGTCGAAGAGGTGGGCGAGGTGGCGCGCATTCTGTCGCGAACCTGTGGCGAGCAATCTTGCAAGCCAGGGACGAATTTGGGGGATCTGGGGGATGAATTGGCCGACGTGCTATTCGTCACGATTTGCTTGGCAAATCAGTCGGGGATCGATTTGAGCAAGGCTCTGCAGCGAAATTTGGACAAGAAGACGCGGCGGGATGCGACGCGGCACCACGACAACCCAAAACTTCAGCGCTAACACGAAAACGTAACGGCTCAATGCTTGGATCGCGGAAACCACTGGATCGCGGAGTCCACTGGATCGCGGAAACCGAAATTCTTGACGACTTCCGCGACGACGCCCCGCCCCTATTTTGAGCCGAGAGAACGCCCTTCGCACATTTCTATTGATCCCAAGTGGCATCGTAAGCTATCACCCACCAGATCTAGTTCATTTCTCGATTGCCACCGAGTTAGCTGATGCAAGGCAGGAAGCCAAAAGTCACTATTGATTCCGTCCCCGGGCGTGTTCGCATCCACGTGTTGATGGCAGTCTGCGTTGCCTTGATTGCGGCGGGCGGATGCACGTCGTTTTGGCACGGCGGAGCCGACGAGAACGACAAGGACGCCCGTCTTCGCGAATTGATGAAAGTCCCGAAGCCGCCGGATTTGATCCGTGACGCTTCGATTGTGCAGGGGATGAACACGATTCAAGTCGATGGTGTTGCCGCGATCAATGGACTTGCTGGCACCGGTGCTGCGGCGATCCCTTCGGTGTATCGCGATCAATTGCTCGAAGAAATGCGTCGTCATGAGGTCCAAGACCCGAACCATTTTCTTGAACTGAATGAAACCGCCTTGGTTCGCGTGCGTGCCTACGTCCCTCCCGGTGCTCGTCGGGGCGATCCGGTTGACCTAAAAATCAGCTCGCCGCCACGAACCGAAGTGACCGATCTGCATGGCGGGTGGATGCTCGAATCGCGACTCCGTCATCAACAGGTACTGCAGAGCAGCGTGCGACAGAGTGAAGTGATGATCGTCGGCACCGGCCCGGTGCTGACACGCGCCGACCATGATCCGGCAACCGATGCCGCCTATCGAATTGAAGGTCGAGTCCTGGGTGGCGGCCGGATCCAGATCAGCCGTAAACTCGGTTTGATCCTGCGACCCGAATTCCAGCACGTCAAAATGGCTTCGGCAATCACGGACGCCATCAACCGACGTTTCTACTTCTTTGATGGCACCACTCGTCGAGGCATCGCCAAAGCGATCGAAGACGACTACATCGAAATCGAAGTCCATCCACGTTACCGAGACAACATCGGCCGCATGATGGCGGTGGTCCGTGCGATGGGAGTCGCCCCGGAATCCTCGGCGACGCAAACCCGATTGGTCAATCTGGGCAAACGATTGTCCGAACCGGCCACGTCCTCCGATGCCGCACTTCAACTCGAAGGCTTGGGAGACAGCGCCATCCCGACGCTGCTGCAAGGTATTAAATCGAGCAATCCCGAACTCCGCTTCTATGCCGCCGAAGCATTGGCGTATCTCGATCGCCCCGAAGCGATTGAACCGTTGATCGAATCGGCGGTGCAGACCAGTGCGTTTCGCCATCCTGCGTTGTTAGCTCTGCAGGGGATGGAACAGCAACTGGCAATCGAGGGTTTGGCCCGCATGATGAACGAAAGCAGCCTGGAAACTCGCTACGGTGCATTCTGCAGCATTCGTCGCCGCCCGGATGGTCGTCAACATCTGAACGGCCGAGTCGTTGGCACCACCTTCCGGATGTATGAAGTCGCCCCCGATGGCCCAGCAGCCGTCATCGTTTCGCTACGCGAAAAACCCGAAATTGTCTTGATGGGACGCCCGCAAGCTCTGAAGATTGGATCGTTTTTGATGGGGCCCTCGGGGCTGATCTTGAAAAACGACAGCGAAAAACCGGGATACCTTCGCATCAGCCGCTTTCAAGCGGGCCAGGAGGATCGTCTCTTGATCGTCCCAAGCTCGCTGGCGATGGTGGTGGAAGGGATCGCCGAAGTCGGTGGCGGATACGGTGATGTCGTCGCCGTGTTGCGAGAAGCGAAAAAGAAAGGGTTCCTGGTAGACCAATTGGCGATCGACCCGTTGCCTCAATCGATGCGAACCTATTTCCGCGACGACCATCATGACGGGGCTAACGAAGAGGATGCGGCGCCAGAGCCCGATACGGCGCTGCCAATCGAGTAGCACCGTGGCGATCAAGTTGTACGGGTGTTATTTCTAGCGGCGCGGGGCTCGCCCGGTAAATCTCGAACGTTTCACTCGCGGCAACCGAGCGGGTTAGATGTAGAACATCGTCGCTTCGCCGTGACGACACTGCTCGACCAGATCGCTCAAGCGAACACTGCTGAGCATTTCCCGGGACGCCTCGCTCGCTTTGTCCCAAACGCGTTGCAGCGCCTCGTCCGTCTCGGTGGCCTGTTCTGCGCCGCAGGTGTGGCCTTCTTGACACCCCATCGCCTCAGCGACATCAAGCAGAGTGATCTGCTTTGGATCAATCGCCAAGCGGTATCCCCCTTGGCTGCCACGCACGCTTTGCACCCAACCGGCCGTTCGCAAGGTCCGCAGGATCTGAACGAGAAAGGGACCGGGAATGTTATGTTGGTCCGTGATCTCACGGACTGCCACCGGCGCCGTATCATCGGCTCGCATCGCGAGCTCGAGCATGGCGAGACAGGCGTAATGGACGCGTGCTGAAATAACCATAACTCCGGCCTCCGATTACGACGAATGCAAACCACATTCGGTTTTCTGAAAACCCGACCAACGTCCCGCTCGCTCGTCTTCGCCAGCCAACACCGCTCGGGTGCAAGGCTGACATCCGACACTCGGGAACCCTTGGTCATGAAGCGGGTTGTAAGGAATATTTTCCGATGTGATCAACGACCACACCTCTTTCTTCGTCCAATTCGCCAGCGGGCTGATCTTCACTAACTGGAACTTACGATCCCAGCCAACAATCGGGGCCTTGGCACGATCGGGACTCTGATCACGACGAATCGCGCTGGCCCAGGCATGCCAACCTTTGGCGGCTTCATGCAACACGCTTAATTTTCGATCAAAGCAGCAGCGGTTCGGATCGGTCTTGTAGACCGGACCGCCATTGGCCGCTTCGTACTCTTGGACCGTCGTCTTGGGATACTTGTACTCGACTTCGATGCCGTAGCGTCTCTTGACCGTTTCACGCAACTCGAGTGTCTCGGCAAACTGGTATCCGGTCTCCAAATTAAAAATCGGCGTTTCCGGAGCGATCTCGGCCAACATGTGAATGATCGTCATTCCCTCGGGACCAAACGCCGTCGCCATCGTGAAATGCGGCGCAAAGCGGTCGACCGCCCACTTCAAAATCTCTTGAGGCGTCGCGGTTTCCAACGAATCGCTGTCGCGCTGTAGCTCCGCCAAAAATTCATCGGTGGGCTCCAACGGCGGATCGGCCGCCAAGGCACCGCGAGGCTCCCCCGAGTCGAGCGAATAAAGCTGTAGCGGACTCGAATCAGTGGCTTTGGGTTGGGTCATTTGCGAGCTCGACTTGGTGTCCAGCGAATGGGCATGGGCTGCAGACATCGTTCTTTCAGTCAGCTTTTGAGGACTTGGTTTTCCAAATACTACAATCATGATCTACTTAGTCAAGTATGATTGTCGGCGTTTGTGAGTTCAGAATTGAACGATTCTGCGGATTCGTGGCGGCCCACCGCGTCCGCAGGGGAGGTCGAGGCTTCGCTAACCGGAGGAACCTTCACAAATTGCCCCGTCTCAACACGCTTTCCTGCGTGTAGAATGGGGCATCGGCCCTATGTCGCCGGATGACTCTGGATGC
>NZ_JBFHFD010000270.1:0-10638 GCF_041583735.1 Novipirellula sp. | reverse complement strand
GTGAGGAGTGAGGAGTGAGGAGTGAGGAGTGAGGAGTGAGGAGTGAGGAGTGAGGAGTGAGGAGTGAGGAGTGAGGAGTGAGGAGTGAGGAGTGCTCGGCAGGTGATCGCGGATGTAGGACAGAAAGATTAGTGCGACAGGAAGATTGGAAAGCCGGAGAGGTGAGCACACTCTTCTTCTGACTGCATCTTTTTGTCACCCATGTTTTTGCCTGTAGCGGGTCGCCAATTCGCACCGTCCATTGCGCAATGCGTCAATCGCTGTCTCGGCTCGTTGGCGTCGTTGTTCGCCGCCGCTCGCGGAATGATACGCTTGTCTCTGCCCAGCTTCATTCGTCTGTCCTGCTGTTTTTACAGCGTGACTAGCGCGGATCCGGGGGCCCGTCATGCTGGATCACTCCTTGCCACTCAGTAAATACGGATCGTTGTTCGGCCTCAGTCTGCTCAAGCAAACGTGTCCTATTTCTAAACCTGCGATTTTTTAACCTTCCCTGGTCAGTGTCCCCCCTTGTGTGATAGTCGTTGTGTGATAGTCGCTGTGTGATAGTCGCTGTGTGATAGTCGTACGATGCGACGCTGTTCATTACAGAGTGATGCTTTTACGGATCGAGGTAAGTGGTCGACAGAAAGATTGGTGCGACAAAAAGATTAAAACGAGGGAGTGTTGAGTGCCTTCATCTTTTTGCCACCCATTTTTTTGCCTGTTTTTGGGCATCAGGGGACGTAGCGATCGATTGGGATCGTGGTCACCAATTCAACTCGTCGGCTGGACGGTGCGTCGATCGCTGCCGCCGTTACCACGGCTCGCTCGAGTTGTTGATCGCGATGCATTCGCGTGATTCGCGGGCAGACGTTGGCGAGCTGTATTCGCTGCGAATCAGATAGGGTTCCACGGGGCCAACGTGCATCATGCCGCCCACTTGATTGCGATTGAAGAATGCAAGGGAATACCAATTGAGAAGTGTCGGCTGGGTGCCGGATGCTGTAACGCGGCACGTCCGGATCGGAGCGGGGCCGCGGGGCAATCAGGCAGGGTTAAAATCTTGTGACACCACAATGGGAAACCAGTGGCAAACAGGGAACACAAAGCTTAACCTAAACCAAAGAGACCTCGGTTTACTCGCCGCCGAGTCGCCGACGGCGCGTTTTCAAATGGAAGATCGCTCGCGGCGACCGGGTGATCGCCATCGTTATCCGAATAAGGAGACGCGAAGACATCCATGAGCAAATCAGTACAGTCGGCTATACTCGGGCGACTAACCTACAATGAACAATTTCGTCATTATAGTACGCAAATTGTCCACAACGACGCGACGATCGAAGTGACGTTGAACGTTGACACCGACGATGGTGTCGCGAACATGCTTCCTTTGGCCGAGCAAGTTTGGAAAGGACGGTCTCGCCACATCAAGGCGTTTCGCGATTATGCCGCAACGCAATTGCTTGACGAGTTGAGCAAGTTTCTGCTTGCCGACGATGAGGAATCTGAGCCCATTACCTCGAAGCAATTGCAACGAATTCTCCGTGTTCCTTCTTCGATAAGCTTTCATTTTGAAAGACATAGCAAAGACAATGTGGAATTCTGTATTACTGGCCCAGGGTCGGTTTGCTTGCGCGAGCATTGTCTGTATGTCTTCTTTGCTGGCAATGGAACCATTAAGGGCGGCGAAGTGGTTCGGCTATTCTGACTGATGATCGCGACGAACAAGCGGTTCAACCGGAGCCGCGGGCCGCGCGGGTCCTGAATCAACGTTGGTTGGCCGCGGCCCGGTTAACCGTGGCGTTCCCCGACTTTAGGGGCTCACATACACCGAATCGGTGTTTTCTGATCCAGGCTGCAACGCTACACTCACTCCAACGACTTTACACACTACACGGAGGATGCTATGCGACTAATCAAACCAATCATGGCAGCTATGATCGTTTTTGCATGTGCATTCGTTGCCATACAAGGACTTCCGAATTCTGTCGCTGCTGATACTATTTCCGATGCGGAGAAGGTCCACCCAAGGACTTACCGTCTCGCCGACCTTCCTGTTTGGTCTCAGGACGGCAAAACGTTCAATGCAACAATTCTAATGGCATACCTCAAGGCTTCCGTTGACCCGAACGCGTGGGGTAAAGCATCAACGATGGCTCCGTACACTGAATGCCTGGTGATCTCGACCAATTCTGCTAACCATGATGCCATCCACGATGTGATCGAGCAGCTTCGGGAATCGACGACGAAGGCTGCCGTAAGATAGCGGCAAACCAATGGTTTGCACTGGAGTCGGGCGTCACGCTTTTTGACAGATCAAGCTTTTCACGGCCCGACCCCGTGAATCCAAACGTTCGCTGGACAAGTGAACCACAATGCTGTCACCTGAGTCTTTCGGTAAACAAGGAGATTACCAATGGAACGACAGCTAATCATCGACACGCGTCAAGAAGCGTACGGCTCGTTCTTCACTGATAATTTCGCACGCGAAGCATTTTCGGCGTCAGATTCGGCACCATTACTAAAAGAGCCAATTTTCGATCTCATCGCGGACTGGCGTAGTGCATCATATGCAGGTGCTCTGCCAGCACAAATACCGGGTTCGATCAAACAGTTTCACGATGCTTTCGTTAATCTGGAAACAACGGCATCGGTCAAGCAAGAGATTGATGGTGAAAACATATGGCAGCAATACCTAAGTTTGCATCCGTTTCACGTAGGGCTACATGGTACGATGCGACTTGTGTATTTAGCGGTTTACGGTGCTTACGAGAACTTTCTTGTTCGCTCGCTTTCCATTGCCCATAATGGAAAACCGATTCGTGTAACGAGCTCCGATTTCAAGAAGGACTTTCGCGATAAACTGGGCGTCTTGATTGATGATGCATGGTTCGCAGAGGACATTCGCATCGCTCGTCTTGTACGCCACTCCCTGATGCACGCTGGTGGACGTGTGACCGACGATCTTCGTAGATGCAAGATTCCGCTCGTGGTACACAACGACTTTCTAAATGTCTTCCCTGAACATGTGTTCGCGTTATACAATGCTTTGAAGGTTCCGGCGCTCGCGGTCATGCAGGCCGTCCCATTTTGCAGCAAAGACAGCGAACCAGCGGATGCACGCGAGTCGCCGAGTTGAGTTCATTGAAGTGGTAAGTCGTTCGCGGCGTCCACGTGATCCGTAGCGTTACCCGACTGAAGAAACTCTGTGAGAACGTTCGACATACTCCCGACGGTTGGCGTTGGACCAATTCGGTTCGGCATGACACGCGCTGAAGTCCGTGAACTTATTGGTCCACACGATGGTGACGGTGACGAAGAACGCGAATGGTACCTCGAAGATCTAGCGATCGATTTTGATGCTGCTGGCAAGGTTGCATTCATCGAGATCGCAGAATCCGAGAGCTTCCGTGCATTACTGGACGGCGAATGCCTTCACGAGCTGGATGCCAATTACGCGGTTGCCCACGTTGAAAAATTGGCTCCGTTCGACGCTGATGCTCCCGAACCCGGCTACACGTACGTCTTTCCGACGCTTCAACTCAGCCTCTGGCGTCCTGTTGTTCCAGATTCAAGCCAAGACTTGGACGACCCGACTGGTCGGACATTCGAGGCGGTCGGCGTCGGCCCTAATGGCTACTTTCCAAAAACCGGCAAATAACAATTAAGGCTTTGACATCGCGGAGCGAGGCACGAGCGGAGCCGATGTTCAAGGCCTTGGTTCAAGAAGGCTGGTGGAACGCTTTGAAGATTCAGCGATCACCTAGAGGATTTACGAAGGGTTTTGCTTTTTTGTCGCGTGACCGCAGGACTGATGATGGTGGCGGAGAGGGCCCTGGGTGCCACGTTGCAGCCAGCAACTGAGCCGCTTTGTGCGTTTCCTGATTGTCTGCCGATGCGTCTGCGGGCCGTGTGTTTCGCGACCA
Organism: Novipirellula sp.; assembly: GCF_041583735.1. NCBI lineage: Bacteria > Pseudomonadati > Planctomycetota > Planctomycetia > Pirellulales > Pirellulaceae > Novipirellula > Novipirellula sp. The sequence goes on along the minus strand of NZ_JBFHFD010000270.1, from coordinate 6,733 downwards.
GCGCAGACCGTCTGCGATCGCACTCCTGGTGACGTTTCTTTTTTAACGGTTCGAACGATCGTAAGTTGCGTCGTTTAGCTTGCCTTTTCCCTCGCTGGTCCGCGACGATAGATCACTCGGTGGTCCGTGCAGCGGCTCGCTGGAGGGAACGGAGTCAACGGTGGGATTGCCGACTGGAACTCTGTTGTCTCCGTTTGCTCCTGCCCAAACCCCTGCTCCTGCGCAAACCCCATCAACAACTGGCGGAAGAGCGGGCGTGGCGGAATGGGGTTGTGGGCCTTCGACGTGGCAGCTATCGCGTGTTGCCCGCGGAGTTCGGTGCCTGTCTCCAGTGGCGATTGTTCTTCAGTCTGGCTTGCCGCGTGGTCGATCACTGGGGTTCTCGGCTCATTAACTTAGCCAACCACAGATGAACGCGGATGAACACAGATTCATCCATTTAAAAGTCTGCGTCCATTTGAGTTTATCTGTGGTTCCATGTCTTCTCTGCCAAGAGTGATGCTGCGGGCACCGGGCTTGGGTGCACTTTTGGGCTCTGGCGAGAATGGGGCACCTGCGTTGTTCCAGCCGTTTAGCCAGAACCATCCGAAGCAGGCGAGCACGCGGCAGGGCTGGTGGGTAATGGCAAGCATGTCCACGCGTGTCACCTGATCTGTGTTGTTTGCCGGCTGGCGATGATGACTTGATCGCGGTCGTTTCGGCGATTCAGGCGGTCTTCATGCATGATGGAGCGTCTGCAAACGGATTTACTGGCGGTTGTTGCGCTCGCTATGATTGGATCCACGTCAACCGCCGTGGTTAGCGATATCCCGTTACAGCAATCAGGGGAACCATGGGGCACATGTTGCGGATTGGACATGGTCTGAAGACGACCGGGTGGGAAGGAGACAGGGAGACACGGAGACAGGGAGACAGGGAGACAGGGAGACACGGAGACACGGAGACACGGAGACACGGAGACACGGAGACACGGAGTGAGGAGTGAGGAGTGAGGAGTGAGGAGTGAGGAGTGAGGAGTGAGGAGTGAGGAGTGAGGAGTGAGGAGTGAGCGTGGCACAGACTGAATCGGTGCTTTGGAACTCCTGGGAAAAAAGCAGATGGCAGACAGAAAGATTGGTGCGACAGAAAGATTTTTAGGACGATCAACGCTTGTCTCGTCCTTCCGTTTTTATCTTTTTGTCAACCATTTTTTTGCCTGGATTTTGGTGATCAAGGGACGCTGTGTCTTGATGGGATTATGGTGGTCAATTCACGTCGTCGTTTAAACAGTGCTTCGATCGCTGTCGCCGCTCGTTTGAGCTGTTGGTTGCGATATCATTTGTCCCTGGCAATTCCGTCATGCGTCGCTCATTCGCAATGATAGGCGTGATTCGCGGGCAAACGTTCGGGGGCACTATTTGCCACGAATCACGCGAAGAGGGTTCGGTGATCAATTGGACAAGGATCAAATATGGTGACACCACAAGGAGAAATCGGTGGCAAGCCGTGAACACAAAGCGTATCCTAACATCCGAGAGATACCGTTCTACTCGCCCGGAGTACGGCCTGCGCGATGTTGCAAATGGAAACTCAACTGTCGGTACTCGGTGACGGGTACCTTTATCCGAATGAAAATGAGTTTCCTGAAATGATAGACCCAAGCCTGTGAAAAACAAGAAACCACGATACCACTCGCCTCACGGTGCCTCGAACCCTTTGGGGCTATCGCTATCGAAGAAAAAACTTCGGATGCAACGCCCTGACCTGGGCGGTTTCGGAGGGGCGTGGGATTGGTGGCTAGGTTTCTCCGAGTGGGGGCGTTCATCTGTGATCTATATTGAGGAACATCTTAGATTCGGCGATAGTCGAGCTGCCGTGGTGATTGAAGCTGATCCAATCTACGTCGCTGCCTATACTGATGAGCTAGATTGCGTGGCGATGTTGAAGTTTGAGCCATCAGAGATATCACTCAGCGAACTAAAGGTTGGTCAGAAGTTAGTCACGATCAATACCTATGATTTTACCCCTGGGCTGGGAAGCGATCTTCATCCAGGCCCGGGTGCAACAGGAAGGTTCGTGAACTTCCACCCTCTTATTGCAGACTTCCTGACGGATGACGGTGAACCTTTATGCGAACGAAAGCAAACTATAGGTAAAGATGAATGGCGTCGAGCTTTTGAGCTGGGTAAAGAGTATAGGCGGTTGTATCCGTCTATGTTCCGGCCCGGCCGAGCAGTCCATTCATTTCACGCAACTTCCGATCTGACCCACAAACCTACAAGCTAACCATCGAACGGCGGATAACCATTCCGATCCAAGGGAGCGGCGAAGTCGCGTTTTTAACAATTGAGAATCTTTGGTCGCCGTCCCGTGATTGGTGGCGTTCGCCGACTGAAGGCATCTGCGTATGACGCAATTCGCTACGACTGCTGACATCCGGTCTGCCGACGACTCATCCCTAGGGCCGTACGTTCGGCTCTACACTCTTGCGTTCGCGAGCATGATTGCGATCGACTTATTGCTGCGTGCATTATCGGTCGGACTGACCGAGCCTGTAGGCCCTGCAGCAATGGCGGCCTTCATCTGCACTGTCCCAAAGAATAAGCCGCGATTCCGCTCCTTGTGGCGTTTCGGAATTGCTGTCGTGCTAGCTGGACTTCTTGCATTGGCCACCGCTGTCCTTTACAAGTCCTTTGGCATGGAGGAGGCGGGGAAACTTGCGTGGGTCTCTGCCGGTATCTTCTACACAATCACTTTCGGATGCATCGAAAGTTTATCGTTTTGGTGGACTTGCGTCGTGACGCCGGGGCGGAGCACCGCGAACAAGCAGGAGGATAACGAGTAAGGCTTTGACTTCGAGTTGGGCGGAGGTTGAGCCTGTGTTCTGTTGAATGGTTAGCGTTCTGAGAACCAGCGTGGCTCGTGAGATTAGCCGAAACTCAAGGCCTCTATTCAAAAAGCCCGGTGGAACTCCTACGTTCCGTGATGTGTCAGTTGGTCTCGGCTGCCAAGAAATTACACTCGCTTGACATTGAGGACCTCCGATTTCGTGCCGCTCGCCATGGTGATTTGCAATACATCCTCTACTGCTTCCATGGTCGTCAATTCCCGTCGTCGGTTGGACAGTGCGTCGACCGCTGCCGCGGCTAACTCGGCTAGGTCGAGCTGTTGGCCGCGATGCATTTGTCGCAGGGTAGTTCTGTCTTACGACGTTCATTCGCGATGGTTGGCGTGATTCGTGGGCAAATTTCCAGAAGCAATAGTTGGCCCGCGAAGTACGCGAATTTCCGCGAATCTGAGTACTCGTGTTGTTTTGGTCGCGATCGCAGAATAATCACTAATCTCATGCGAGAGGTGACGACGGGGGCCGGATGCTGCAACGCGGCACGTCCCAATCGGAGAGGGGCCGAGGGTCAATCAGGCAGAGTTAAAATTTTGAGATACCACGCGAGGAAAACCGGTGGCAAACAGGAAACCCAAAGCTTAACCTAAACCAAAGAGACCTCGGTCAACCCGCCCCGAGCACGCAACAAGCTATTTTTTCAGTGGTCACTTATCTGTTCGTGCCGGGTGACCTCAGACGTTCATCCACTGAGAGCGTCATCGCTGACACCAAACATGCAGATCTCTTCCTTGTCTCAAACGCAATCAAAACGACAACGCACACACGCTGGGACCTGGGTTTGCACGCTCGTGATCGTTGCTGTCATCGGTGGTTTCCACATTGCGAATCGAGCTCCACGCGGAGAATCCGAACTCGCCATTTGGGCGGCAATTCAAGCTGACGAACGTATTGTTGGCGCCGATAAATCGGACCTGACGCTTATTCGTTGGCGACGCGGAGCACATCTTGGAGATCTCGGTCCGACGGATACAATCGTTGTTCGTACTGAACGAGGGAGTTACCAAGTCGAGGCTTCAGCCCATTGTCTTGTTCCCGATGGCTGGAAGGCGTCAATTGGCTCAGTCGTTAAACTCGATGACTAGGAAGCGGCGAGCTATGCAATTCACCGAAGTGCGGCATAACGCGATTACAAATGGAAAGCACATTGGCCGCATTCGGTAATACGTCCATTGCGATCGATCTCGCCGGATTGATATCGGCGATGGGTTCGCGATTGCTGGCCGCGGTGAAGAACTTGGATTTTCTGGTTTTGGAATTAAAGAAGCAGCAGACGGAGTTGGATTTGCCGAGGTCTGCTCTCGCCTTTGTGACTTTGTTCAGATCTTCCGAGTATTCGATTGATACTAAGACACGATCACTGACGAGACGCCATTTTCTGTGGAACTGGAAGTTTCAAAATGCAACTTCGGAGATTGAACGAGGATGAAGAATTCACGGTTTACCTGTCGACAGATGAACACGGGAGGGATGCCAACGCGATGCTCGCCGAGCCGCCGAGTCGTGTTTATTGCAATGGATGATCACTCGCTGCGACCGCGTGATCGCTGACATTCGTCGCCAAAAGCTGGATCGCATTCAAGAATGCTACGAAACGTTCGGCCACATTTGGGCGATTGAAGTACGAGACGGTCTATCGGCAATAAACGACATCGTTGATTCACACGGACGCTAGGATAAATCTACAATTTAATTGCGAGTCGAAAGAGCAGATGTACAGGCTGTTGACCTTTGCTGAAAACATTTGAAAAAGGCGTGTCCGCGTCTTCAAAACGTTGCGAGAATATGCAGTATCTAATTTGCTTGAGCAATTGAATGGATCTTTAGACATTAGACATTAGTGAGGACTGAGGAGTGCTCGGTGGGCAATCGCGGGCGGTCGACAGGAAGATTGGTGCGACAGAAAAATTGGAACGCCGGAAAAGCGAGTCCTTCCTTTTTATGGCTCCATCTTTTTGTCATTCATTTTTGTGCCTGTAAGTGGTCGTCAATTGCGGTCGTCCATTGAACGACGCGTCGATCGCTGTCGCGGTTCGCTGAATGATTCGATTGATCTTTGTCCGGTTTCATTCGTCTGTCCCCGATTCGTCTGTCCTTCTGCCTTTTTGAGTCTGATTGCGCTGCGTCATTGGTGTGCGATTAGCGAAGATTAGTGTTCTCTCTTGCTGGCACACGAATCGTCACTAATCAACATTAGTCGTTGCGCGTTCTCACCAACTTCCGATGCGCCAGCCGAAGATCGCCGACTCGTGAGTTTGCTCGGACGATTATCGCTCGGTCCCGCTCTGGGGAGTATTCGGAACGTTTGTGACGCCGGTTCGATTGGTAAATCGTTTGTCGAACAAGCCATCGCAAGAACCCGTAATTGCATTGGAGATTGTGATCTAGATTATCTGGTCGTCAGGATATCCCCTAGTCGCTTCCAGTTAATTTGGAACGTTCGTCAACATCGAGATTCTTACGGAACGTCGGGGCGTTCGGCGATTCAAAATCCGGGTGTGTGCATCAAATGCAGGGCTGCCCATTTTTACTCGCGATCGATTTGATTTGCGACTCTGTCGGCGATACAATCCTTCGGACTAGAGTGCTCGACAGTGAATCATGGTGCAACGTGTGATATGCACTATGCCAGAGCACCTGATTACGTGGGAAACTATTTGCTGATGTTCACGTTGCCATGCGTGCCGAGTGACCTCTAGCTGTTCGTCAACAGAGTTTGGGTGCATGATACGACCGCGAAACGCCATGACCCTTATCGAGCTGATTGTTGTGGTTGTGATCATCGTGATCCTTCTCGCGTTCTCATTGCCCGCAGTCCAACATGCGCGCGAGGCGATGCGTCGGAGTCAATGCCAGAACAACTTGAAACAGATGGGGCTCGCGATTCACAATTACCATTCAAGCCATAGGCAGATTCCCGATCTATACAACGGTGCTTTCCGTGCGTCACCCCCTACGCTTGTCGAAGAATTTCATTGCCATCCGTGGCGTACTGCAATCTTGCCTCAACTGGAGGGCGGTAACGTACTTCTTGCATTGGACCTGACTCTGGCGGCGTCGAGCCCTGAGAATCAGGCTGTTATCAATATCGAGATGCCTGTGTTCGTGTGCCCGTCGACAAGTACGCCTACGGACGTGGTTCCCGATCTTAACCTTTGGCGTGATGCAAATGGGGTGTTTAGTCAACCCAAGGGGACTGCGGCCCGAACCGACTACGCAGCGATCGTTGGGATGGCCCCGTCGTCAGGCTACTTCAACATGACAGCTGCGGACTTCGGTGGATGGGCCGAGCCGAAATACTCGGCCGGTAACCAGACAACGTATCCCCCGCGACGGTTTTCTGATTTTTCAGACGGCTTATCTAACACGTTGCTTGTAGGTGAACGCTCGGGGCGGCCCGACAAGCACCACGCGGGGGAACCCGTCGTTCCGTTCTCAGTCTCGGCTGGAAAGGGAGATCACCATCAAGCCGCTTGGGGTGTTTCAACGCACGTGCAGCAACTTGTGCTTTTGCCGGCATTTGCCGTGAACGAAAATAATAGTCATGGACTATATTCTTTCCATGATGCTGGCGTGAATATCCTGATGGCCGACGGCTCCGTCCGGCTTCTCAGTAGCTCCACGGAAAAGGCAATGCTACGGTCTCTCATCACCCGCGCTGGACATGACTGACACTCAACTTAAACGACGAACCATTCGATGCACATTTCGGACTGGTAAGGTCTCGGAGACTCGGAGTGAGGAGTGAGGAGTGAGGAGTGAGGAGTGAGGAGTGAGGAGTGAGGAGTGAGGAGTGAGGAGTGAGGAGTGAGGAGTGAGGAGTGAGGAGTGAGGAGTGAGGAGTGAGGAGTG
>NZ_JBFHFD010000269.1:0-10643 GCF_041583735.1 Novipirellula sp. | reverse complement strand
TTGTCATGGCTCTTTAGCAGGTTAGGCTGCAAGCGGCCGCAAATCCCAATGTGACGAACCTCCGCCGAGGTCGCCCATTCACGTTAGAAATAGGCTATCCGCCCAAAGCCAACTCGACAAGGGTTTTCCCGAAATTCCATCCAAGCTGGCGTCGTAGTCGATCGGTCGATTGTCAGGACCGCCAAAGTTTCACATTCCGCCCCTCTGTGGAGACTGCTGAGTTAGTTCGCCTTTTTCGCAATCGCTGTGAAGCATTTCTGGGTAGCTACCTTCGCCAGAAGGTGGTGATTCGTATTGGCCGGCAATCACCCACGCTCTGGCGAGCGTAGCTACGGAACGCAATTGCCGTAATTTGCCGTCTCTAAATGCTTCGCAGCGTTTGCCCAAACGGCTAACATAAGCGCGGTGATGTTGTAAAAAATCAGCAGCCACCCGCAGGCTGGATCTTCGCTCCGCTACGGTCCGGCCTACAAAACTCCGTGCTTGGCGTGCTGTCAACTTCAGAGGACAATGGCGAGATGAGCTGTTGCCGAGAAACGTTCCGCGTCTGGATTCCGATACTATGCCTCTTTTTGGGTTTTTCGGCATTCGCGGAGGGCACTCGGCAAGGTTGGCCGCATATTCGCGGCCCCCACTATGACGGTCGCTCCGCTGAAACCGGACTAGCAGACCAGTGGCCAACCCAGGGCCCCCCGGTGCTTTGGACGAAAGAACTCGGCCAAGGCTATTCCGGATTTGTGATCGCCGACGACCGAGCCTACACTCAATACCAAACTTTGACCGGCCAGTTTGTGCTCTGTTTGGATGCCGAGACGGGCGAGACGATTTGGCGTTACCGCTACGATTGGGCTTTCCAACCGACCGGGCTGTACCCAGGTCCACGTAGCACACCGACGATCGCGGACGACCACGTCTTTTTCACGACTCCCTCCGGTGCGGTTTCCTGTCTCTCTATCGAGGGCAAACTCGTCTGGTCACGCGACTTGACCGCGGAGCTAAGCGGCAAGGGAACCGAGTTCGGCTACGCTTGCTCGCCCACCGTGATCGATGGCAAAGTAATTCTGCCGATCGGAGCGGTCGGCGGCAGCATGGTGGCGCTGGATCAAAACGATGGGACGATCGTTTGGAAATCGGGCGATGAACCGGCCAGCTACACCCCGGCACTGCCGATTACGATCGACGGGCAATCCCAAGTGATCGGCTATCTCGAAAACGACTTGGTTGGATACGATCTAAAAACAGGCGAGCGATTGTGGAGCGAGCATCTGTCCAATGGCTACGACGAACATTCCGCCTGGCCGATCTACGACGAGCCGTACCTGTGGACCTCGGCGCCATTTCAAGCGGGCTCGCAGCTTTGGAAATTGAGCGGGCGATCCGCTGAGGGCTCCGGCGATGCTGACTGCAACACCGTTTGGCAAAGCCCACTGATGTCCAACGATGTCTCCTCGAGCGTCCTGGTGGACGGCTACTTGTATGGCTTCGACGTCGCCGAGGCACAATCGAAAGCTCACCGGCCGACGCGAGGCTGTTTCCGTTGTCTCGACTTTCTAACCGGCAAACAACAATGGGCCAACGGAATCGCAAAAACGCGGCGTAAAACAGATTTTGAGTCCAATCGCAACGCGGAAGTGGTGGGCCACGCCAGTGTGATTGAGGCCGATGGCAAGCTGTTCCTGTTAAACGATCTCGGTGACTTGATTTTGGCCGAGGCCAATCCCGTTCAGTACATCGAGCGAGGCCGAGTGCGTGTCTTGGGAGGCGAGATCAGCTGGACCGCACCGGCATTAGACCAAGGTCGCTTGTTTGTGCGAAACCACGGACGCGCGGTTTGTCTGTTCGTCGGCGAACCCAATACGCAAACGTCCACAAATTGGACTACCGCTGCCGAGATCCCTCAAGGCGAAGTGCGGGACTACTCGTTGCTACTGGGCGTCGAACCCGAGTATGCGATGGATCCGCCGACCTATCGTTGGCTATGGAATTGGTACGTCGGCGGAGTTGCGATTCTTTGTGTTGCGGGGTTGATTGCCGCGGTTACGCCCGTGTTATTCCGCCAACGCGCCACCGCAGATCAATGCCGAGTCGTATTCGTAGCGGTTGCCGTGTTATTGGGGATCGTCGCTGGCACGCCGGCAAGCATCGCGACAGGCGATTTTGTTTTCACATGGCCGGTGGCATTGTTTGCCTTGTTTGCGATCGCGATCCAGCGAAGCGAGCTCCGCCGACCACTTCGATCGCCGTTGGATGGCACAAGGAAACAGACCAACTTGATTTCACGAAGCAGTTTCGCGGTCTTCCTGATCGCTTGCGTGATCTATTTTGTTGCCTGTCGGCAGATGAGTTTGGTGACGCAGTGGTTCTTTCTGTGGGGATTCTGGGCCGCTGCTCCCGCCCTTGTGGTGACTCGTTATTGGCAAAGCCGAACAGGTTGGCACTCACGCGTGATCGAGTGGGTGATGATTCAAATTGCGTTCGGACTGTTTTTCGGATCAACTGCGGCGCTGTTGGATTACCGTTACGATTTGGTTTGGTCTTGAGTCAAAAACGGCGTGATAACACAGCGTGTCCATTGCATACCGCACCACCGGCAATAGTAATTGACGCCAATGTCGAACCGAAGCAACGGAAAAGACAGCCGTAGCCACGTTGCCAGCAGCACAAGCCCAACCCGCGCGGCACCCGGCTAACGAAGCGACGTCATTTGTCGTGTGCTTTTATATGACAAAAACATGGGTGACAAAAAGATTGACAGACCGGACTTTTTGTTTCTTATCTATTTGCCACCCATCGACTGAAACGGCGGTCGCGTCCAACGGTGATATCTACGTTGCCGACGGATATGGCTCGGACTTCATCCTGCGATACGACCAACATGGAAAATTCATACAGAAGTTCGGCGGACACGACAACGAAGACAAAAACTACAACTTGGCGAATGCGCACGGCATTGCCCTGGACAATCGTGACCCAGCCAATCCTCGACTGATCGTGACCAGTCGTGCCCAGCGAGCCTTCAAATACTTCACGCTTGATGGCAAGTGGATCAAGACGGTGAATTTGGCCAATCTGCAGATCTGTCGACCGGTGATCCATGGTGACCTTGTCTATGCCGGGGTTTGCTGGAGTCACGAATTCTCCGAGGTCAAAATTCCGAAACCATGGCTGTACCAGTCTGGATTCACCATGGTGATGGACAAGGACGATCGGGTGATCTCATGCCCCGGTGGCGAGGAACCCATTTACAAGGACGGAGTATTGCAGCCGGTAAAACAGGACAAGGCAAGGACGTTCTACCACGGCCACGATGTCTGCATTGACCGGGATGAAAACGTTTACGTGTGTCAGTGGAATGGCGAACGCACGGCTCCGGTAAAACTCGAACGGGTCTAATTAACACACTTGCGTCTGAGTCTGTCCCTGGTTGCGTCTGCCGAGTGTCAGTGTCGTTAGACGCGATTTCGATGCGTGTGTACCACTGTGCCACGCAATACTTTCCCTCGTCCCGCACTGTGTAATATCGCAGTTCGTCATCACGATGATTCAAAACGTCACTTGATCCGACACTAGCAAGCCGACTTGGCCCATTCCGTCTGGGCCTATTTCATCGGTTCTTTCAGATCGATCTCGTCAAGTTTAAATCGGGTCGTTACGACCGAGTGCTTTTCGGGGCCAGGGTGATATTTGATATAAGTGGTGGCGACAAATGTCCCATCAGGAAGCAACTCGAAGCCGGAATAGCCACAATCCCAACCCGCGTTGCTATGCAGCAGTTTGATTCGGTACTGTCCCTGACGGTTCGAGATGACATCCTCATATTTTCCGACCCAGGCTACAAAGTGTCCGTATGTCTTCGAGGTCTTTGTTGTGTCACGCATCACCATCACCAAGCGCCCATCCGGAGCGTAAAGCATTTTTGGACGGTGACCGGTCAACGCAGCCGGAAGCGGTCGAGCCTCGCTCCAGTTCTTCCCGTCGTCGTTGCTTACCGAAAAAAGTGAGTGAAATTCCTCGTTACGAAGCACCATGAGGAGTTGCTTTCCGTCCGGCGATCTTATCACCGCGGGCTGGCCCCAACGCGATTGGGTGCGGACCACCGGACGTTCGGGCGACCAAGTAAGACCACCATCACGCGACTCGGCTTCCCAGATGTAAGGTTCGGCATCGGGGCGATTGAGAGCAAAAGGGCCTCGGCGGTCGCACCACATCACCAAACGCTTGCCGTTGTCAAACGACATAATTGTCTTCGGCGCACACTCGGCCGTTAAACCGGTATCCTTCATCGGTGTCCACGTTATCCCGCCATCTTCCGAGTACGCCTGTCGAAGTCGTCCAGGAAAGTCGAGGCCACCGAAAACAAAGATGCGTCCTTTGCCACCCGGATCGACCAAATAGTGAATCGTTGGCGTCGTCTGGGTAACTTGCCGCCAGTTATCAGGCACATCAAGCAGTCCGCTCCACGTCTTGCCGCCGTTATCGCTACGGGCCAGCGGGCCGAGGTGCCCCGCGTGATTGATCGACCACACGCAGAACATCGTCTTGCCGTCGGGAAGCAAGACCGTGCATGGGTGCCCTTGATAAACCTCAGAGGTGCCTTGAGCTACGATCGAGTGACGCACTGTCTCGCCTGAAATATCGATTGTCGGAATCGAAATAGTATCATGTGCCTTGAGGCTTGATTCTGTTTCACTGCCGCAAACCGAAGTCAAACTGCCCCCAATGAGTATGGTCGCAAAAAGCATGATCGCAACGGGCGAAGTGCGAACGGTTGACCGCATCGTGATCAGGGACATCTATTTCCTATTTATTGCAGAAGGAACGGTTAAGAAAGCAGGCTTGCCACTGCCACACTCGATCACGTGACAGGTCGCTGCGTTGGTGGTCAAACGAGATACCAACTTTAATGCAAAGATCCAGTTGCTGTGGCAGGACGCATGCCCACTGCAAGATAGTCGTGATTGACGGAGGGCTCAAGGTGAACGGTATAGACTTTGTAGGCACGCATTGCTTGCTGACGACTTGTCTTACTTGTTCCCAACGACGATGCGGATGTGTTGAAGTTGCGCTTGATGACACGACTGGAAGCCAATTTCACGTTAAAACGAAAAAAGCGGAGTGAGTCTCTTTTTGAGAGTCTCACCCCGCCTATTCGGAACACTAACGTCCTACGGTATTGCTCAGGCTTCCCTTGCGTCGGGCCTGATCAAATCCGTGTTTCTAGCAACCGCAAGCTGGAGCAGCTTCGCAACCGCAAGAAGGAGCTTCGTCGCAACCGCATGCTGCGTCGCAACCACATTTGCCGTGGCTGAACAGACGACGGAGCAAGCCACGAACTGGGCCTTCAGTCGCTGGGCAGCAAACGGGAGCTGCTTCGCAGGCTCCGCAAGCATCGCCACAGCAAGAAGCTGGAGCACATACTTGAACTGGAACTTGCTTGCAAACAACTCGTGGAACACAACGGGTTACGGTGTAAGGCTCGCAAACTTTGCGGCACTTAGCAACCTTGATGGTCTTGGTGAAGCACTCTTTCTTGTAGGTCGTGCAGCAGACGGTCTTGGTGCGGCACTCAGGAACCATCGTGCAAACCTTGTAGCAAACTTCCTTTGTGCGGCATTCTGGTACCATTTTGCACACGGTGTAGTTGCAGGTCTTTTGACGGTTTTCGCAAACGATGTTGCAAGTGGTGTAGCAAACTTCCTTCGTGCGGCACTCAGGAACCATTTTGCAGGTCGTGTAGTTGCAAGTCTTTTGGCGGTTTTCGCAAACCATCGTGCAGACCTTGTAGCAAACTTCCTTCGATCGGCATTCTGGAACCATCTTGCAAGTTGTCCAGTTGACTACTTTGCTACGGCACTCAGGAACCATTTTGCAAACGGTGTAGTTGCAAACCTTGGTGCGGCACTCAGGAACTCGCTTGCACACGGTGTAAGGTACTTCGCGAGTACGGCACTCACGAACGTACTTGGTGCAGCAGATTTCCTTGGTTTCGCAAGTTGGAACCCAAACCTTCTTGGTGCAAGTGGTTGGGCAGCCTTGAACACATTCAACGCGGCATTTGCCTGGGCAGTACACGCAACGGCAAGTCGCAGGATCGTAAGTCCAAGTTCCGGGCTCACGAACGGTACGACGCATCATTTTGCCAGGGATCGTTTCGGTAACGGTGTCCCAGTGACCACCTTTGACCTGAACGGTCTTGGTGTACTGCTGAGGAACGACAACGCTGTAGTTCTCAGTGCGAACGCGTTGCTCTTGCACGGTGTTGTAGACCGTGTAGTTGATCGTACGCGATTTTTGCTCACGAACAGGAACCATCACGGTGTAGTTGATGGTCTTGCTGTGGTTTTCTCGCACAGGGTTCATGACGGTGTAGTTGACCGTCTTAGTGCGGGTTTCCCACACAGGCTTGCGAACGGTGTAGTTGATCACCTTTTGGTGAGTCTCGTACACAGGTTTCATGACAGTGTAGTTGACCGTCTTGGTGTGCTTTTCATAAACAGGTTTGCGCACCGTGTAGTTGATCACTCGCGTACGAGTTTCTTGAACCGGTTTCATCACGGTGTAGTTGATCGTTTTGGTACGATTTTCAACGTGAGGAACGTTCACGGTGTACTGAACTTCACGAGTCGTCGTGACAGGCACCATGCGGCTGCCGGTCACTTCTTGATCTTCGTAGTAAGTTTCGTTGCGTGTGCGGTAACGAGTCTCTTCGACTTGCTCGTAAACCGTTTCGCTTACGTTACGCATGACGGTGTAAGAACCACCAGCAACGGCACCGCCATCAACGATGGCTCCGTCACCAGCAACTGCACCTTCCGCAACGCTTCCTTCAGCAACTGTGCTTCCACAGCTGCTACAGCCTTCATAGCTGACTGCGCCGCAATAAGCAGCGCTCGCTGAGTTCACCCCGAAAACGATCGACAGGATCGTCAACGTAGGCAACAATAACCTTTTCATCTTCTAATCTCCACGGTAACAATACGGGTTTTGGACGTAGCTTTCCTGGACCAGCGCACTAGCAACTGGCCCGGCATCAAAATTCGTTTGGTTCGTCACAACCGTCTTCCCATGACCGATTTGCTTCGGTTCCACTGCGTAACGCACTACGCAAGATGGAAGTTGTTTCGATTGAGCAGACTTAACGCACAAGCGAGACGAATCCTGATACACAAACTTCATCGACTACGGGTGAACAGTTACCTACGTAAAGATGACGGGCAAGGTAAAAGATTACGTTTGGGGTGACCTGTTGGTACGAACGTTCCATGCGTGCCGACTTTAACGGTCGTAACGACATCTCGCTCCAATGGGTGTTCTCGCACCGCTTTGTTTAGGAGCGAATGATCCCGTTGACCGTTACAATCGCTACCACCGGAAAGCGCTCGGCACGGTTCCAAACGTTTTCGTCAGAACCAGCAAATTCGCCAAAACGAAGTCGAGCGGTAATCAAGGAAGCACTCCCGATGAAAAGTCGCCATGTAGGTCGGTCGAAATGCGGTCTAAGGTGGAAATGACCGCCCGCAAACAAGGGGGCAGCCAAGCAGACACCCTCCGTTGAATCCATGTCATCAACGCCAGGAGAGCGCACGCTGCGAGATGCAGCGAGGCTTCGCGAAAGAACGATCGATTTCGACCTGTCTGTCGCTCGCCGCTCGGCGATCAGAACACTTGATTCGAGCCCATGTTGTAGTCCTTGCCCGCAGGTCGCGTCCTTGCCTACCCTCCCCCCTCTAGAGAGTTGCCGCACGGCTCGCGTCGACAAATTGCAATCGTCCAGTGGGTTTATCGTTCCCTCGCTAGGGATTTCGACGTTATAATCTGGCATCAGCGTCGCACGATTTGCCCCATGATTGCTTGAACGATTGCCGCGATGCTCCCGATTGCGAACTGAACTTCCTCTCGGCATGAAAGGAAATTCGATGCGGAAACACCACGACTTGCCTCCTGATACTCGTTCCCAACTGCCAATTTGTTCCGCTCCGGATGCGAACCTCAAAACGCGAATCTCTGGGGCATTCGATCCGGGAGGGGGAGCTGATAATTTCTTCCCCACTGCGGGGGAGTGCGTCGATCATTTTCGCATGATCGAGCCACTTGGCGAAGGGGCGTATGGTCGTGTTTGGTTAGCCCACGACATTAGCTTGAACCGTGATGTTGCCATTAAGTTCCCCAAATGTAATTTGGCAGCGAATCGGCTCAGCTCTCGTCGGTTTCAGCGTGAAGCCGAAATTGCGGCAGGTTTGAGTCACCCTAATTTGATCCCCATTTTGGATGCGGTGCTGACGCCCGAAAAAGCGTACATCGTATCGGAATACTGTCCGGGACCGACGCTCGACCAATGGATGCACCAGCAGAACCACTTGGTGTCGATCAACACGGCGGTTTCGATCGTGACCCAGATTGCCAGCGGTTTGAAAGTCGCTCATCAGCGCGATCTGATGCACCGCGACATCAAGCCATCCAATGTGATCATCAGCAAGGATGAACGGGGGCGGCCGTTTGCTAATTTGACGGATTTTGGTATGGCCCGGTCGATGACCGATGTTCGCGAGACGATGATCGGAACCCCGGTCGGCAGTGCGCCGTACATGTCACCCGAGCAAGCGTGTGGCAGTGTTGACACGCACGGGGCGCACTCGGACGTCTATTCGTTGGGCGTGCTCTTGTACGAGCTTTTGACTGGCGTCTCTCCGTTTGCCGCGCCGACTCAGATGCAAACGATCCGGCGGGTGATGGAGTACGATCCGCCAGCGCCTCGCGATATTCGCCCCACGATTTCTCGTGACTTGAGTGCGGTTGTGCAGCGGTGTTTGGAAAAGAAACCGTACCGTCGCTACCAGGACGCGGGCGAACTGCATGATGACTTGATTTGTGTTGCCGAGCGGCGGTCGACATCGGCACGTCCGATTGGTCGCGTCGGCCGGACGATGCGTTGGGCTCAGCGGAATCCGTTAATCGCTTCGCTTGCTTCGGTCGCGATGATGGGGGTGTTGTTTGGTATCGCGAGCTTATCGATGTTTGCGTTAAATCAGCGGAGGTATGCGATTGAAAGCCGCGAGCAATCGGTGCAATTGCAATCGGCACTGCATTACGCGGATCAATCAAAGTCTCGATTGCGGGCTTTGCACTACGATAGCGACCTGTCGTTGGCCTACCAGATGTTCAATCGGGGGCAATACGGCGAAGCGAGACGTTTGCTCGATCTGCATCGCCCCGGCAATGGCGAAGCCGACTTGCGAAGTACGGAATGGTCGCTGCTAGATGGCGAGGTGCGCGCCAAATATGCGTTGTGGGGACGTCACTCGAAATCGGCGCGTGAATTAGCGATCATGCCTGGCGAACAAACCGTCGTCACGACGGGCGATGACGGCGTTTTGAAGTTCTGGGACATTCAGACCGAAACGCTTCGTCACCAGTTATCGGGGTTCGAGAACCAGGGGACTGCGATCGCTGCGATGCCCGATGGTAACCTTGCGATCCCCGGTCCAATGTGGCCGCTAGGTCATCGGGGCGTCATCGCCATCAACCCTGAAACAGGCAAGACGGTTCGTGCGTTTCACTTGCATCCCACGACTATCGAGTCGATCCGGATTGCGGGCGACACCCTGGTTTCAGGATGCCGCTACAACGACATCAAAACGTGGTCGTTTAAGCTTGGTCGATCGATCGATATCCCGTCGGGAATTCGCAATGAGAGCGTTGGATTGACACCCGATGGCAAAATCATCGTGACGGGCGACGATCAGTTTAATCAATTGCGTTTTTTCGACGCACAATCGGGCCGTTTGTTGCGTGAAGTCGATACCCGCGGCGGTGTCTTGCAACTCGAGTGCAGCCAAGCACGCGATTGGGTTGCCTACACGGTTCGCCAAGAAAACGGCATCGGAATTGCTACGGTCCACCCCGATTCCGGCGAATCGGCATTGTCGTCCTGGATCCCAACTCAATCCGAGCCGATGGCGCTCGCGTTTTCCGATGACGTATTGTCATTAGCCGTTGCCGATTTCCGCGCCGGCGTGGAATGGTTCAAGCAGACCGAAACGGATCTCGACCGTCAATCTCCCGCGACTTTTGCATCCGCGACGTTTGTTTCGGGGTCCGGGGGCCGGATGACGGATGTGGCGTTTTTGTCGACCGATTCGCTGATCACCACCGGGCTCGATGGCGCGGTCGAGCGATTTTCGCCCGACCGGCTCGGACACGAGGTATTCACGCGGCCACCGTCTCCGCTGCACTCGTCGGGGACCGTCTTCACATCCGATTTTCGGCACGTGTTGATCTTGACCAATGGCCCTGAAAACATCCCCAATCGGCTTCAGTACGGCGAATTGCCGGATCGCGATGACGTAGCCGAGTCCACATCGGGGGTGCCC
Organism: Novipirellula sp.; assembly: GCF_041583735.1. Taxonomy (NCBI): domain Bacteria; kingdom Pseudomonadati; phylum Planctomycetota; class Planctomycetia; order Pirellulales; family Pirellulaceae; genus Novipirellula; species Novipirellula sp. The sequence continues at coordinate 273 of NZ_JBFHFD010000269.1, read as the reverse complement.
ACTGCGGTTGTCTATCGCGACCTTTGGAAAAGCGAGCGAGCGATCAAAGCGATTGCGTTGTCGTCGGACGACCGCATGATCGCAACGACAAATGATCGTGGGCTGCTGAGTACGATGACGCGTTGGCAAAGTGAGAATCCGACGGTGAAAACCGCTCAGCTTCCGATGTTTGAATCCAATGACTCCTATGATCGACTAAGCTTCTCGCCATCGGGACGCTATCTTGCGGTGGGCGGCAGAGTCGACATTCTGCATGTGTTTGACTTAAACGAA
>NZ_JBFHFD010000268.1:0-10794 GCF_041583735.1 Novipirellula sp. | reverse complement strand
GTGTAAACACTCGGAGGTTGTTTACGTGGTTTCTCAGTCGAGGGTAGTGTCGACACGATCGCCCTCCTGGATAGTGCCTTGGCTGAAGTCGGGTAGGATTTCCGCGACAGCTCGTTCGGGTTCAATTTTCAACACGCGGACCTTGCCCAGATAGCGGCCCTGTCGACTGACTTCGAGATGATGACCTGATCGCAGCCCATCATCGTATCCAATCGAAACTTCGATCAATTTTTTGGGACGGTTGATCACCAACACGGTGCCATTGCGATCCGGCGGTGATCCATCGAGTGGTTCGTTGATATCGATCCCTTTGGAATCGACGACCTCTTTGTAGCGGGTGACCTGAGCCATCAATTGATCGTTACGCTCACTTTGAATCTGCACAATCCCGCGCAACTTGTTCATTTGGTCAGTTAATTTCAACGTTTGCGTAAACAGCGTGTCGCGGTCTTCTTGTTCTTTGCGGATCTGTTGTCGCAAGCGATTCGCTTCCGCCGTCAACTCTTCGAGCTGCAGGGCACGGCTGCGGTCGGTTTGAGCAAAGACGGTGTTTTGAGCTTCTTTTTGCTGATAGCTCTCTTCCCGCTTTTGCAACTGGTCTTTCAATTGGTCCAATTGAGTCGTCAACGCGCCCAACGCGGTTCGACGCGCGGCTTGTTCACGAGCCAAGGCGGCTTCGACGCGTTGCTGCGTATCCCGAAGCTGCTCGTTGGTTGATTCATAATCTTGAATTTGTTCTTTCAGTCCACCTGGGCCTGTCACGACGTCCCGCCAATTGCGGTGCGATGCGTTAACCGCCAAAGCCAAAACCATAAAGGTCAAGCTGAGGATGAGGATGATGACTGAGAACGACTTCCCGAGTAGGGTCATTGCGAAAATTCCGTATACGTTCCGACCGACAAGAGATCCCCGACAAAAAAGAGATCCAGCGACACGATAGGCGGGAGAATTGCCCAAAGGTCAATTCATCAACGCTGGCACGCTCTGGTGTACGAGAAGCGACAGGCTCGCTTGACTCGACCAGTGAAGTATAGTTAGCCCATAAATAGAGTGTCAACGAAAACGTTGTTAAAACAGGCAAACCAGACGTGGTTTAACAGCAGGGGCGGTTTATGCCGTTTTTTACGATGCGACCTCATCCCCCCGCAGGCCTAATAATCAAGTCCTTCGAGCGATTTTATCGCTTGAAGGAACTGATCCATGCTTGCCGTTCGTTTCTCGACGTTCGGCTGCAAAGCTCCCATGATCGCCCGCGACAGTCGCGGCTCTACCTCTGGGCACCGCTCCAACAAGTCTTTCGGTGGGGAGGTATCGTGATGCAGTGCTGCCTTTCCGTTCACCACATCCCCTTGCCATGGATGCTCGAAACAACACAGGCAGTAACAGGTGATCCCGAACGAAAATATGTCGACGCGAAAATCGGTCGATCGACGCCGCACAATTTCTGGCGACATATAAAGCGGCGTCCCCGTGCGGTTTCCCGGTGCCATGAAGTGACGCGTTGCAGGCACTGTTAAGCCAAAATCGATGAGCTTCAAACCGCTGAAATCGGGGAAACAAATGAAATTGCGGGGGCAGATATCACGATGAATGAAGCCGCGTGAATGCACGTAACGAATCGCTTCGGCCATCTGGCGAATCAACCCCATCCGCTTCCCTTTGAGGTTTGCTTCTTGGCGGTTGACGATCACATGCTGCAAACTGGGCCCTTCGACGTATTCCATCACCAAAATCGGCTGCCCCTTGCTGGTCAGCCCCGCTTCGTAGGTCTCGACCACGTTGGGATGCTTCATCCCCAATGCAATCTCGCCTTCGCTCGGCTTTTTCAGCCCTTTAAAGCGAGCTTCGAATTGCTCCATTTTTTCAATGTCAAGCAATTTCACGCCGACGGTGCGTTTGTGCTCGCGATCGTTGGCGACGAAGAAATTACTCATCGTGCCGGTGGCACTCGTTCGCATCCGGTCAAAACGCAGCTCGACGTTAATTCGCGCGTTGGCTTTGACATTGACCTTCGCTACGCCACTGGAGCCGGAATTGAATTTAGCCTTGAGCGAATCAAATAGCCCCATAGGTCACGCGAGCATTTGGAAACAGGGGAAAAGAAAAAGCGCTGTCGGTTTCGAAGATGCCGTCTTTGGGTCGACCGGCCGCTTCCTTTGAAAACCTACTTTCCACAATAGTCGATTGCGCGAGCAATCTCCGTTTTTAGCGATTTTCGTGGCACAATTCGGTCAATGTAGCCGTGCTCTAACAGAAATTCGCTCGTCTGGAAACCTTCGGGTAACTCGATTCCGATGGTCGCTTTAATTGTTCGCGGCCCGGCAAATCCAATCAACGCTTTCGGCTCGGCAAAGACCAAATCTCCTAACGAAGCGAAACTGGCGGCAACCCCGCCCATAGTGGGGTTCGTGAGCACACTAACAAACAACCCGCCCGCTTCATCGTAACGTGCTAACGCCGCGGACACTTTGGCCATTTGCATCAGCGAGAGGATCCCTTCGTGCATCCGAGCCCCCCCACCACTGGCACTGATGATGATCAGCGGCAGATCATGCTCGGTCGCAAATTCGATCAAACGGGTCAATCGCTCCCCGACCACCGACCCCATGCTGCCCATAATGAACGCACTGTCGGTGACCGCAAACGCGACTCGGCGAGCACGCACCATTCCGGTGCCGGTCAACACGGCATCGCTAAGCCCGGTCCGTTTTTGTTCGGAAACCAGTCGGTCGGCATACTTGCGTCGATCTGAAAACTCCAGCGGGTCCGATGGCCGCAAATGCTCGTTCATCGGCTCGAACGTTCCTTCGTCCAAGACCTGGGCAATCCGTTCGGTTGCGGAGACGTAAAAGTGGTACTCGCACTTGGGGCAAACGTTCAGCCGCTGGGCGACCTCTTTCTTATAGACCGAGGCACCGCAACCGGGGCATTTCACCCACAATCCCTCGGGGACTCCCCGTTTTTTAGGCGGTGCCGCCTTGTCCACACTCTCTTGGCCGGTTGAAGCATCCGCAGCCAAAATCCCTTCGGATTGCGACGGGGCAGAAGTCACCGACGATTTGGGTTCATCGGTTTTGGAAGGGGTCGAATCAACGCTTGCCATGCTATTTCGGACCATACTGTCTTGGGGATCAACAATTTCAAAGTCGGAATCGAACGTTCACCTTAGCCGATTTTTCTAATTTGTGCTCCCTCAAATTCTAGTCGCTTGCCGTCGAATGCGGGACATGGCCCCCCGCACCCCTCATGACCCCAAGTCTTGGTTTCGCTAAATTGCAGTCAACTCAACTTGACGCTCCAAACGCACCACTTGGAAAAGAGGGTGAAAAATTGGCTGCTGCTGAGATGGCTGATGCAGATAATTGAGTCTAAACCCGCCCCCCTTCCTCTTCTTTCGACGACACGATCATGACGATTCGACCGGTACGAAAACTTCTTGTCGCCAATCGCAGCGAAATTGCGACCCGAGTCTTCCGCAGCGCAACGGAACTTGGGATTCGCACGGTTGCGATTTATTCACACGAAGATCGTTATGCACTGCACCGCTTCAAGGCGGACGAGGCATACCAGATCGGTGAACCTGGCGAACCGATTCGCTCGTACCTGAACATCGAAGCGATCGTCGATCTGTGCAAAAAGCACGATGTCGATGCGGTCCATCCCGGTTATGGGTTCTTATCAGAAAACCCCGAATTCGCGCGAGCACTTGAAAACGCCGGCATCCTGTTTGTCGGCCCCAGCGTCAATTCGCTCGAACAACTCGGGGACAAAACCGCCGCACGAAAGATCGCCGAGGCGGCTCAAGTGCCTGTCTTGGGTGGTAAGAACGAAGCTCTCTCGGGTGTCGATGAAGCACTCGAAATCGCCAACTCGATGGGCTACCCCGTCATTCTGAAAGCGTCCAAAGGGGGCGGCGGACGCGGAATGCGGGTGGTCAATGCGGCAGACGAATTGCCGGCGGCACTCGAAGCGGCTCAGCGTGAAGCAAAAACCGCCTTCGGCAGCGATGAAGTGTTCGTCGAGCGGTTCGTTCAGCGAGCCCGTCACATCGAAGTCCAATTGCTCGGCGACCGACACAACAATCTGGTCCATCTATGGGAACGTGACTGTAGCGTCCAGCGGCGACACCAAAAGGTCGTCGAAATTGCGCCAGCCCCCAACTTGAGCGCCGACATCCGCCAAGCGATGTGCGAAGCGGCAATCAAGATCGGCCGCGCCGTCGGCGATGGTACCAGCGGCTACGAAAATGCCGGCACCGTCGAGTTTCTGTACGATGTCGATGCGAAGCAGTTCTTCTTTATCGAAGTCAATCCTCGTATCCAAGTCGAGCACACCGTGACCGAAGAAGTCACGGGAATCGATATCGTTCGCAGCCAAATCTTGGTCGCACAAGGCTATCCGCTAGAAAGCGATGAGGTCGGATTGGCGTCGCAGGACGCGATTCGCACCAGCGGTTTTGCGATGCAGTGCCGTGTGACGACCGAAGACCCAAGCAACCAATTTCGTCCCGACTACGGCCGGATCAGCCATTACCGCAGTGCCGCCGGGCTGGGCATTCGCTTGGATGCCGGCAGTGCGTTCAGCGGTGCGGTGGTCAACCCGTTTTACGATTCGATGTTGGTCAAGGTCACCGCGCGAGCTCCCTCGCTGGCCTCGGCCGCATCACGCATGAACCGCTGTTTGCACGAGTTCCGCATTCGTGGTGTAAAGACGAACATTCCGTTTCTGATCAAGATGATCAACTATCCGGCGTTCTTAGCCGGCGAAGCCACGACCCGTTTGATCGACCAAACGCCGTCGCTGTTCGAATTGCCGCGTCGCCGCGACCGAGCGAGCAAGTTGTTGGCGTTTTTAGGGGAAACGATCGTCAACGGCAACCCGCTTGTCGTTGGACGCCCTGTGGCAACACGCCGCGAACCGGCTCCGGTACCGCAACTGAAAAAACTTGGTGAGCTACCCGGCAAACGATTGCCCGAAGGCACCAAGGATATTTTTCGCCGCGAAGGTGCCGAGGGACTTGTCAAATGGGTGCAGAACCAAAAGGGGTTGTTGTTCACCGACACCACGATGCGTGACGCTCATCAATCGCTGTTGGCCACCCGCGTGCGAACGTTTGACATGTTGCAAATCGCGCCAGCGTACGCGCAGTTGACGCCTCAGCTGTTCTCGCTGGAAATGTGGGGCGGAGCAACGTTCGACACCACGATGCGATTTCTGAACGAGTCTCCGTGGCAACGGCTCGCTGACCTGCGTGAACAGGTCCCCAATATCCTGACGCAGATGTTGCTGCGAGCCAGTAACGCGGTGGGCTACACGAACTATCCCGACAACGTTGTCCGCTTGTTTGTACGCGAAGCCGTGCAAGCGGGAATGGACATTTTCCGTGTTTTCGATGCACTCAATTGGCTTGAAAACATGAACGTCGCGATGGACGCCGTGTTGGCCGAAGGCGGAATTTGCGAAGCTTCGATCTGTTATACCGGCGACCTGCAAAACCCACGTCGTACCAAATACGACATCAAGTACTATGTCGACCTAGCCAAACAGCTGGAAAAACGCGGCGCCCACTTGTTGGCGATCAAGGATATGGCCGGACTTTGCAAACCGGCTGCGGCGGTCCAGTTGATCCGTGCGTTGCGAGACGAAATTGGTATCCCGATCCATTTCCACACGCACGACACCGCAGGCATCCAAGCGGCAACGATCCTGGCCGCCGCCGGCGAAGGCTTGCAAATTGCCGACGCGGCACTCGCGCCGCTTTCCGGCGGAACGAGCCAAGTCAACTTGAACACGTTGGTCGAAGCGCTTCGCGATACCGATCGCGAGTCCTCGCTATCGACCGAAGCGTTGACGCAATTGGCAACGTACTGGCAAGCCGCACGTGAGTTCTATCTGCCGTTCGAAAGCAGTGTGTTGCCCGCCACCGGCGATCTTTACGAACACGAGATGCCGGGCGGACAATACACCAACCTGTATCAACAAGCTCGTGCACTGGGGCTCTCTGATCGCTGGGCCGAAGTATGTAAAGCCTATGCCGGCGTGAATCGCTTGTTTGGCGACATCGTCAAAGTCACCCCGACCAGTAAAGCGGTCGGTGACATGGCGTTGTTCTTGGTCGCCAATGAGATGTCAGCCGAAGACGTTTTGACCGCCGACAAATCTTTGGCCTATCCTGCCAGTGTGATTGATTTGATCGGGGGACGGATGGGACAACCGCCAGGCGGATTCCCCGACGAAATCATCAAGATCATTTTGGGTGATCAGAAACCAGTCCTCAATCGGCCCGGTGATTCGATGCCTGACGCCGACGTCGCTGCCGCTCGGGCGGCGGCCGCCAAGTTGACCGGCGATCCCGAAAATGACCGCGCCGCAGTCACACATCTGCTGTACCCGAAGGTGTTCGAGGACTTTGCCAAACACCGCAACACGTATGGGGACGTGGATCACATTCCGACGCCTAACTTTTTCTACGGACAAGAACCGGGCGAAGAAATCGCGGTTGATATCGAACCGGGTAAACGCTTGATCGTCAAATTTTTGGCGGTCGGGGTGCCACATCCCGATGGCACACGGACCGTTTTCTTTGAGCTGAACGGTCAACCACGCGAAGTGTCGATCCTCGACAAATCGCTCGAGCCCAAGGTCAAAGCGGCAATCAAGGCCGATGCCAACGATCCTGGTCAAGTTGCCGCCAGCATGCCAGGCATGGTGATCACGGTCGCTGCAGCCGAAGGCGATAAGGTCAAAGAAGGCCAGAAGTTGATGGTGCTCGAAGCGATGAAGATGGAAACCACCATCAACGCACCGGTCAGCGGAACGATCGCCAGCATCCAAACGCCTGCAGGCACGCAAGTCGAAGCGGGCGATTTGTTAGCGACGATCACGGTCAAGTAGCCGAAGTCCTATCAGCCATTTTTGAAGTTGCGTGATTGTCGTTTTTCCCGGCAATTCACAACCCGACGCGTGAGCGAGCGAGGCAAAACAAAAAATCCCTCGCTTTGCCGCTAAACACAAACTCGCAACTTCAAAAAATTCAGCTCCCGGGCTTCGGTCGCTCGAAGCCCCACGATGCGGCCATCGCATCGGCCGCTTCTTCGATGTCAGTAATCTCGCCCCACCCCCCATTGCGAAGATAGGCATGAGCGAATTCGTGCGCGATCACATACCACGCAAACGGTTCATGGGCATCGGCAAGCTTCACGCGAAGCACCACGCAGCGACTGGTCGTTCCAGCATGCCCCGGCGCGGGCATCAAGAACGACCAACCCACTCCCGGTTGATAATTATCGATCGTAACCTGGAAGCGATGGTCGTCCAGGAAATCTTGCTGCACCTCGGCCGGCAATCGCTCAAGGACATGCCGCACCCGGCGCAGCAAGACCGGGTGATCCGAAAACGGGGCAAGGTAGGGGGCGAAACGCATCAATCAACCGGACTTCGTTATAAACCAAGGAACGTCGTGGCGAGCATGAGATTCGCATCTTACCCTGCCCGACTCAATTTGTTTACCTGAAGGGATTTGCCAGCGATGAAAGCCAACGCGGTGAACCGTTTTCGGTTAGCGACCTTCCTCGGCAAGGTGGTTATTCGCGATTGGATGTCTATCATCCGCTGAAGCAGTAAGCCGGATCTCTGCTTCGCTGCGGTCCGGCCTGCATGGATCTGCCCGCGTTTTCTTAGCAAACATCAGTACGCTGCAACCGCTGCCTCGTAGGCGGGCAGCGCCTCGTTGATGAACAATGCCATCGTCGCGCCAAAACGCGGATTGATTTCCAGCAACTTGATTCCGCTGCCGTGCGGTTTGTAATCGATACAGCAAACGCCCTCGTAGCCAATCGCTCTCAACATCTCTTCGAAAAGGCCGGTGTAAGGGGAATGGTCTGACGTCTGACGCTTTACCGGTTTGCCATGTCGTCCTTTGACATACACCCCCGGCGGAAAGAAATATTTGCACGTGCGGCTAAAGACAACTTGCCCCTTCGTGATGACCAGATGGGTAGCAAATTCTTCTTGTCCACCGATATGCTCGAGCGTGAAATGCGATTCCGCATTCAACAGCGTTTCCAGTTCGCGTTCATCGTCGGAGTTTTGGATGATGAAGGTTCCATCGCCAAATCCAGAAACGCGTTTCTTCACAACATACGGATAATCAAGTCGACCACCCATCACTGGCATGTGATCGCCAAAACCATCCTGAGTCAACCGTTGAATCAATGCTTGTTTGTCTTCGCACAATTCGATCACCTCGGTATTCGGCACGATCGCCTTTTGGCCATGAAGTGAGCGGTGGTGCAGGTTAAAGTACTTTTCGTCACGCACCGTCAGCGGAAAAAGCAAATCAAAACGCCGGACATTGACGTCGGACAGGTTGTAGCAGAAGGGAACGTAATCTCGTAACGATTGGCCAATCGCGTTGTTCCAGTCGTGTTTACGTGAAAACAACACCGAGGGTTTTCGCTGAATTCGGCAGGTCGCCAATCGATATTGATCCGTCCATTTCATTCACGCACGATAGCAAGAAGATTCTTTTTGCTAAACATCCTTCACACGGGATTTTTAGCAAGATCCCCTACGCCAACAATTCTTTGACGGCGTGGTGCTCTTCGACGCCCGTAAGTTTGACGTTCAGTCCGCGAAAATTGACACTCAGCCGCTGATGATCCAGTCCAAGGCAGTGCAGGATCGTGGCTTGGATGTCATGCACATGCACCGGTCGCTCGGTAATGTTAAACCCGAGTTCATCCGTTGCGCCGAGCGTGATTCCTGGTTTAATGCCGCCGCCGGAAAACCACATCGTGAACGCTTGCGGATGATGGTCGCGTCCCATGCTGCGTCCCAACGCGGCACTCGACTCGACCATCGGTGTTCGGCCAAACTCGCCGCCCCAGACGACCAACGTTTCGTCCAGCAATCCACGCTGCTTCAAATCCTGGATCAACGCGGCACAACCTTGATCGGTCGCGGCACATTGCGACTTTAGCCCGCCGGCGACGTTGCTGTGGTGGTCCCATCCCGAGTGGTAAACCTGGATAAAACGCACGCCTCGCTCTGCCAAACGACGAGCGAGTAAGCAGTTGTTGGCAAACGATTTGGACGCATTGCCAGGCTCGGCACCGTACATCGCAAGCGTCTCAGCCGACTCGCTTTGGAAATCCATCAACTCAGGAGCCCGCGTCTGCATTCGATACGCCATCTCGTACGAACGAATCCGGGTTTCGATTTCAGGATCGAACACGACCGATTGGCGTTTCTGATTCAGCTTGCGAATCAGATCGAGCGAGTCGCGCTGTGCCTGGGTATCAAAACCGGCTGGGTTGGTGACATTCAAAATCGGATCGCCCGACTCGCGAAAAGGAACGCCTTGATGCGAACCAGGCAAGAAACCGCTGCCCCACATCGCCGCTCCGCCACTCAGGTTGCCGCCACTTTTTAGCACGACAAACGAGGGCAGATCGTTCGCTTCGCTGCCAAGCCCGTAGCTCAACCAAGCCCCCATGCTTGGTCGCCCCGGCAACTGATTGCCGGTATTGAACAACAATTGGGCCGGGGCGTGATTGAACAGATCGGTCGTGCATGATTTTACGAACGAGATGTCATCAACGACTTTGGACAAATAGGGCAAGCGATCCGATAGCTCGGCGCCGCTTTCGCCATACTTGGCAAACGGAAACTGCGGCCCCAGTACCGCCGCATCGGGCTGGATGAACGCGTAACGTTGGTTGCCGATCACCGACGGTGGGATCGGCTGTCCGGCGAGTTCAGCCAGTTTGGGTTTGTTGTCAAACAAGTCGAGTTGGCTGGGTGCCCCGGCCATGAACAAGAAAATTACCCGTTTGGCTTTGGCAGGAAAGTGAGTCGGACGCACCGAACTCGGTTGCGACACGTCATCTTGCCCAGCCAAAGCATGCTTCGCTCCGCCAGCGATCAGTGATGCGAGTGCCATTTTGCCAAGCCCGACACCACAATCTTGGAAAAAGTGGCGGCGGGTTGGATCGGGTCGTGAGTGAGAATTCATTGCTTTTACCATGGGATGCCAAGCGGCGCATTGGCTCGAAAAAAGATCGATTGACCGAGCGTTTGGTCAGGGGCGAGTGACGGCTTCATCGAGGTTCATGATCACCCGAGCGACCATCGACCAAGCCGCGAAGTCGGCAGAGGCATTCTTGTCGCCCCCGATCTCTGCCGCGATGAGCTGACCAGAAACCAGCCGTTGCTTTTGAGCATCGAAGTACGCCGTCAACATCTCCGTTTCCTCGATCGTGGGCGGTCGTGTCAAAATTCGGCGAAACATCGACGTTGCGATCTCTGCTGGGGAATCGTTTGCATCTTCACTGGTCTGCTTCGCCAACGTCTGTTTCGCCAACGCTCGGGCCATCTCAAAATACATCTCGTCATTCAAAACCGTCAGCGCTTGCAGCGGCGTGTTGCTACGGTTTCGCTGTGGGATACACTCTTCGCCCGTTGGGGCATCAAACACGGTGTAGGCGGCGAATGCTGCGGTCCGCTTTTTGAACGTATAGATCGAGCGGCGATAGCGATCAGCGTCCTTGGCGGTGTTCCATTTAAAATTGCCATACGCCAACTCCGTCACACTCGGAGGCTGCGGCGGGAACACGCCGGGACCGTACATTTTCTCCGACAGCAATCCTGATCCCCGGAGCATGATGTCGCGAACCGTTTCGCCATTGACGCGGAAACGTGCACCGCGGGCAAGCAGTCGATTATCAGGATCCATTTGGACTAGTTCGGCTGTCCCTTTGGAATCTTGACGATAGGTCGCGCTCATCACGATCC
>NZ_JBFHFD010000267.1:0-10798 GCF_041583735.1 Novipirellula sp. | reverse complement strand
TGCGATCGATTCGATTCTGTCATCGACTTTGTTTGCGACGGTGACAATCGAGGTCCAACCGGTCAACGATGCTCCGCGAGCGGCCGATCAAACGATCGTGATGCTCGAAGATACCCCTCGAACCGTGCTTGAGTCTGAATTGTTGGCCAACGCGACGGCCGACGCTACGCCTTCGTACCCTGTGGTGACGCCGACAGCACCATGGGACGAATCGGATCAAGTGTTGCATGTCGTGTCGCTGCACGTCGGCGGCACCATGATCGATTCCACCACGCCAATCGGTGATTTTCCGATCGCCACGTCGCGAGGACAAATCTTGTCAGCGACGTTTGATACCTCCGATCCGGCAAATATTTTCTTGGTCAGTTTTGAGTACCAAGCTAACCTCGATCTCAATCGCGATAACCTGCGTCTAGTAGGCGATCCGCCGATCTTGGATGAGATTACGTACACGATCAGCGATGATGGCAAATCCGATGACCCGAACGTCTTAGGGGACGGTGGGGCTGATGACGAGATTGGTGTTTTCGATACTGTCAACGGACGCTTAACCCATACCGCCAAGATTTCGTTTGACGTTCGGCCCCAAAACGATGATCCGATTGCCAATGACGATGCGATCGACAAGAGTTCCACCCGGTGGCTGTCGTATTGGGCAGGGGTGGGGCAACCCGTTCCGGTTCCCACCGAGGATCAATCACTCACCATTCCGATTGACTTCTTGCTCTCGAACGACGTCAATGCGCGTGGTGATGCCGCGGATGAAAACGTCAATCTGAACGATGGTTCGTTGACGATACCGGATCCAGGCACGGTTTTGACGACTGCACTTGGTGGCACGGTCACCTTTAACAATGACGGCACGTTCACCTACCGCGCGCCCGATCATTACTACGGCGAAGATACGTTTACCTACACTGCACAAGATGTGGGGATCAACGAAGATACCAATGGTCTCCGTTCGCTTGCTCCGCTGACGGACACCGCGGTAGTGACGATTTTTGTCGAACCTACGAACGACAATCCGATTGCATTCCCACGTGAATTGTTGGTCGACGAAGTCGTCGAATTCAATTCCGATGGTACCCCCACCGGAGTCGATCGCAAAGTCGCGTTCGACGCAGAGTTCCTGCTGCAATTGTCCGGTGTCAATCCGGTGTTGCCCGGCAATGATGATCCAACGCTAATCGATCCTTACAACGAATCGAATCAAGCTCTGCGTGTGGTCGCGTTCACCGATGCCGACGAATCGATTGACGTTCTAACGGACCTCGCTGGCAGCGGCGGGACGGGGACTTTGGCCATGACGACCGCCAGCGGAGGTGTCTTGTCGTTCAACTTTACCGCAGGAGCCTTTGTCGATGGTTACTATGAGCCGGCAGTCGATTACAACGGGTTGATTCCCCACGAAGCCGATCCGGCGAATCCGCTCGAGTTCTTTAACTACGTCGTTTCCGATGATGGCACAGTGTTGTTGCCGCCAAACGTTCCGTATCTTCCAAATCTTGGCGAAGCTCGATCATTACCGACCCGTGTTTCGTTGAGCGTTTCGGCATTCAATGATTCGCCCTTCATCCCGGACTTTGATACTTCGACCACGACGGTGGATGGGACGAATGTCGTTTACAATGCCAATTCGATCACCTTCAATGAGCGTGAACAATCCGATGCACCCTCGTTGACGTTTGACTTGTACGCCGCAGCCGGTGTCGAGATCAAACCGGGTCCGCTAACGGCACTCGATGAACTCGCATCGCAGAGTCTTGTCAGTATCGTCGTGCAGCCCGCACTTGATCTGGGAGGCAACTCGTTGGTGCCTGCCGGATTGATGAGCTCCGATCCTCTGCTGACAGCCACGGGAGACATTACGATCTCGCCGGTCGCCGATGCGTTTGGCGTGGCGGTCTACGACATTATCGTCACTGATAGCGGATCCAATGTGGCTCCGAATAATGCGGTCTCAATTCGCAAGTTGACCATTTCGATCAATCCTGTGAATGACCAACCGGTCGCTCAGGATCACGAGTTTAGTGTCGATGAGGCAATCGAGGACGCGGGTGAATCGACAAGCGACACTGCGTTTAAGATCCATTTTGATGCCGCTTCGCTGATGGCGGGAAGTCTGCCGGGACAATTTGATTTGGCACTTGGCACGCCTTACAACGAAGATGATCAAAACCTTGATGTTGTGCGTTTCATCGTTCCCAGCCCGAATCCTGGCGACGCGGATGTGGTCGTCAACGACGTTTCCGATCCGGTCGGTACGGCGATCGTTCCGGTAACGACGCGCAATGGCGGCCTGCTGCAATTCAGCTTCGTCAACGGTATCTTCACCGAAGGCACCTACACGCCTGCGGTCGATTACAACGAGCAAGCTGAATTCGATGTTTCCCCGAACTTCGTCAACGAAATCTTCCAATTCATCCTTCGTGACAACGACGGGGCGGGAACATCCGTTCCTGGATCGACAACCCTCGTCGATTTGCCAAGCAAGTTCTCGGAACCTGCGACGGTGACTTTGAAGGTCAACCAACGTAATGACAATCCGTTCGTCCCTGCCTTTGACAATCTGCCGATTCACGTCGCTGAGATTGAACCGACCGACGCACCAACGATCACCTTGGATCTTTTCAACAATCCAGCCTCAGTGATCCTGCCGGGCCGTGTCACTGCACTGGACGAATTAGCACAGCAAGGGCTGACGATCACCCTGGTTCCGGTCAGCGTACCTGGCAATATCGTTCCTGGCGCTGATAGCTTGATGGCGGCAACGCCTGTGTTGCAAGCCGATGGGACGTTGACGATTACACCCACGCCCGAGGCATTCGGAGTGGCGGTCTACGACGTGGTGGTGACCGATACCGGAGGCACATCGCCAGCGGATCAACAAACGATTCGCCGATTGACGATCACCATCGATCCGGTCAATGACGCTCCCGTGGCGGCTGACCAGGTATTTGCACCTGTGGATGAGTCAATTGAACGCGATGAGTTTGGAAATCTGATCTCGCCGCTTCCGACGACCGTGGTCACGTTCGACAAGGATCGCTTGTTGCAAAATGCGGTCGAGGGGCAATTCGCAAGCTCATTGAACCCGTTGTTCAACGAGAGTGAACAAGAATTGGACGTCGTGCGGTTCGAAATGGTCGGGCCCGGGGGCGCGAGCATCGTCATCGATGGGGCGACATTGACGCAAGCCGAGCAAACGATCACCCGCGTCTCCAGCGGCGGCGGAACCTTTGCCTTCACGTTCAAGGATCAAGTGTTCGTTAGCGGCAGCTTTACACCGTCGGTGGACTACAACCAACGCACGCCGTTCTCGCCGACGGAACAATTCAAGTTTGTCATCCAAGATCGTGGCAATGTCACGGTTCCCGGTGCGGATCCGGCTCGCAGCGAAGATCTTGGCACGCTGCGATCGGCGGCGGTGACAGCAACGTTCCAAGTGTTGGACAAGAATGATCCGCCCATTTTTACAATGGCTGGCGAAGTGAATCATTCGGCTCAAGTCAACGTGACGGAGGACCAAAACGGATTGGGAACACCGGTTGTGGTGTCGGGATTTGTCTCGGACATTTTCGCAGGCCCCGTGACCGCGCTGGATGAAAACAGTGCCGTGCACGGTCAATCGGTCATCTTCGAATCGTTAGTCCTGGTCGGAACCGATCACGGTATCTTCTCTCAAACTCCCACCTTGTCGGCGACAACGGGCGATTTGACGTTGTTCCCGAATCCGCATGCCTACGGAACTCAGGTTTACCTGGTCACGGCAAATGACCAAGCACCCGAAGGCGCGGCGCGGTTGACCAAGACGATTACCATCAATGTCGCACCGGTCAACGATACTCCGGTTACTTATCCTCGTTCGTTCACTGAAATCGAAGCGGTGGAACTCGATAAGTTCGGTGACCCGCTTGATCCGGCTGTCGAAATTGACTTTGATGCCGCAGGGTTGATCAACGGCGACGGTACGCTATCGGAAATCCCAGCGACCGCGGGCAATTTCGCTTCCTCGGTACCCGCGCCGTTTAACGAGATCGAGCAAACGCTCCGTGTCGTCCAGTTCTTGATCGAAGACCCGGTGACGGGTGGCACCATCACGATTGATGGAAGTTTGTTCAAGGGACAAACCGTTACTGAGCTGACTGTCACCGGCGGTGAGCTCGAGTTCAGCTTCGATGCGAATGGATTCTTCACAACCGGTAAGTATCGTCCTGCAGTGGACTACAACCGATTGACTCCGTTTGATCCGGCCGACGTGTTGCAATACGTGGTCGAAGACGACGGGCGAACCACGGTTCCTGGTGGTCCAGCGAGTCCGATCTTCTTGACACCCGAGCGATCGCTGCCTTCGAGCATGACGTTCCGGCTGATTGAAAACAACGATCCGCCTGTGTTCGTGATGCCATCACAGATCACGATTCTTGAAGATCAAGCGAGTGATCATGCTCCGATCAGCCAAGATAACTTTGTCACGGGAATCGCTCCGGGACCTGGGACTGCACTGGATGAAGTGGGGCAATCGGTTACGTTCAGTTTGCAGTTGTTATCGACCGACGTTGGTTTGTTCAGTGCGACTCCGACCATCTCGCCGACCGGTCGGTTGACGTTGTTGCCAACTCCCGATGCCTTCGGCACTCAGGTCTACTTGGTGACCGCATCGGATAATGCGCCCGGCGGAACGGCCAAGATTTCGGTGCAAACGTTGACGGTAAATGTGACTCCGGTCAACGATGTTCCGCGGGCAGCCGACCAAACACTCGATTTGGTGACCGAAGCGGTCGAACGCGACAGCGATGGCAACCTGCTCAGCCCATTGCCTGTAGCGAGTATGACGTTCGACAAGACGCAATTGCTGCGAAACGCGGTCGAGGGAGTATTTGCTGCTGCGATCAATCCGAGTTTCAACGAAAGTGAACAAGAGTTGCGTGTCGTCGCCTTCCGTGTGCCAGGGGCACCGATGCTGGTGGACGGATCGATTGACGAACCAGGACTTACCGGTGGCAATGGAACGGTGACACGTACCACTTTGACCAACGCAACGCTGACCTTTACCTTCGTCAACGGCGAATTCGTCAGCGGAACCTACACGCCGAGCGTCGATTACAACCGCCGTTCGCCGTTTGCCGCGAATGATCAATTCGAATTCTTGATCGAAGACCGTGGTGCGGTAACGATTCCAGGCTCGAATCCGCTGGTGACTCAGGACACTGGTTCACTGCGGTCGGCATACGCCAACGCGACGATCACGACGATTGAGCAAAATGATCCTCCGGAGTTCGACTTCTTGCCAGTGGTCAATGTGCTTGAACGCGATGACAACGGCGAGACGGTTGTACCGGAATGGGCGAAAAACATCCAAGCCGGGCCATCAACCGCACTGGACGAATTGCAACGAGAATCGGTGCAGTTTACTTTCGTGCCGGGGTTGTCCAACGTTCCGCAAGGTTTGTTCCGGTTGCCGCCAAAGGTTGCCAACAACGGTGCCTTGTCGGTGTTCCCCGCACCTGATGCGGTGGGTACCGCCACGATTGTGATCGAGGCGACGGACCTCGATCCCTCGACGCCTGGTTTCGTGCCGGCATCCCACTTTGTGACCTTCACGTTGAATGTGCAGCCGGTCAACGATGCCCCGCGACTGAACCCCGCTGTCGTTAATACAGCGGATGTCTCGGGTTCCGATCCCGACTTGGGCTATTCCGTGGCGACCGATGGCACAATCACTTACACGTTGCGTGAAGACAACACTCAGCCTGGTGGCAACGCATCGACCGCGTTCTTTATTCCGCTTGTGCAAGGTGCGGTGCCGCCGTCTAACGGATTTGCTGCACTGGGGCTGCTCGATGTCTTTAATGTCGGCCCGGATAACGAGGCGAATGGAGCACCGGGCGGATCCCAAGTTCTGCAGCTTGCGAGTTTCCCACGATCGACTCAGCGCGGTGGAACCTTGACCGAAGTGTTCCAAGGTGGCCAACGTGTTGGACTAAATTATGTTCCGCCGACGAACTACAACTCGGCGATCGGAGCCGATGATGGGTTCACCTATTCGGTGAATGACAACTCGATTGTCAATGGAGATCCGACCGCCGGTGAAACTTATTCGTTGTCGCAAGGGACGCTATTCGAAGATCCGCGAGCGGTCGTCAACCGCGTCCGATTGCGAATGAGTCCCGTTAACGATCGGCCTGAATTCGAAACTGCGTCGCTAAGTGTCGAGTCGGCTGAAGATGCCGCGGTCACTGTGAAGAATGCTTTCGCCTTTAACATCAGTGCCGGACCTCGGTCCACTGCAACCGATGACTCGGCTCAAACGCTTGTCTTTGATGTCCAGCCGGTTGGGTTTGATGCCAATGCGTTCTTTACAACGGTGCCCGCGATTTCGCCCACAGGACGTTTGACATACCAGTCGGCTCCGGACGTGTTTGGTGAATTCAAGTTCACCGTGATGTTGTCCGACAATGGACCCACCGATACGGCAACCCGCGGCGATTTGTCCCAAAGCGTGCCAGTCACGATGACCATTAACATACGACCGGTCAACGATGCTCCGGTGAAGGTCAGCAATGCTCCGAATTTGACTTATGTTGTTGGCGAAGATGGTTCGGTAGTCATCCCGTTTGTTGGCAATGCGGCCGACCAGCCTGGTTTGTTGGACTTTTTCCGAGTCGGTCCCGATAACGAAACGTCGACACTTGTCGGTGGTGGCCAAACGATCGATGTGGCTTCGCCCTATCCAGCGACGTCCGACCGCGGCGGCACCATCACTCCGGTGCTTGACCCAGCCAACCAGGTGATCGGACTTCGTTACACCCCGGCGTTAAATTTCGCCGGAACCGACAAGTTCACTTATACGATTTCGGACGATGGAGTCACGGTCGCCTTGGGTGCCGGTGGCGTCGCTACGAATAACTTCAAATCGGTCACCAACCAGGTCACGATCGGCGTCAGTGGTGTCAACGATCCACCGCAATATAGCGGTGCCAACGATGTCGACTCGGTCGAAGATCAAGGACCTGTGGTCGTTCCGAATTGGGCGACCGGCGTGCAAGCCGGCCCGGATGAAGCGACCGACGAACTGCTAGGCGATGGAACAAACCCGGCTCAAACCGTGTCGTTTGTACTCAACCAGATCAGCGGCAGTTCCTCGCTGTTCGCGGTCCCACCGACCGTTACGATCACGGGCAATACCGCGAGTTTGTCGTACACCACGGCAGCAAACGCCAATGGAGATGCCACGTTTGAAGTCACGCTGCGAGACAATGGTGATCCGACCGACGCTTCGGTGGGGCACAACAATGAATCTGTGACTCAGACATTTACGATTCGCGTCGCAGCGGTCAACGATGTGCCGACCTTTACCGCCGGTGCAGTGGTCGATGTCGATGAGGACAGTGATCTGTACTCGCAAGTTTGGGCCACCAACATTTCGCCAGGACCGGCGGATGAGTCGGGCCAATCGGTGCGTTTCGAAGTGACCGTTCCCACCGCTTCGTTGGGACTGTTCGAAACGTTGCCAACAATTGATGCTGGTGGGGTGCTGCAGTTCAAACCTGCGAAAGACGCCAGCGGGTTTGCGGATCTTCAAGTGCGTGCGATTGATTCACTTGACGCGGTGTCCGTAGCGGCAACCTTGCGAATCAATATCGATGAAGTGAACGATAAACCGATCGCGGTCACCGATAATCTCGATGCCGATGAGGACGCGGTTGTCTTGATCGAAAGCATCGATTTGACAGGTAACGATGTGGATCCGGATCTGGCATCAAATCCATTGGAATCGCTGACGGTCGTCTTGCCGGCAAGTTCCACGACACAACGGGGAGCTCGTTTGACCTACAACCCCGTCAACGGACAGATCACTTACGATCCGACGCTTGCGGTTGAATTGCAACGTATGAAGCCGGGCGATGTCCTGATCGATACGTTCCTGTACTCGGTCAAGGATGCCAGTGGCATTGAAAGCGACCCGGTCGAAGTCACGGTCACGGTTCAAGGTGTCAATGATGCTCCGGTTTTGAATCCTGATACTGTCATCATCAATGCGAACGGGCAAACCCGCTTCCGCCCGCAAGATAACGATACGGATGTCGACGGTACGATCGTGGCGACCAGCATTGTGATTACCTCGCAACCGAAGTCGGGCGCGTTGTCGGTCGAAGAGGATGGAACGCTGGTCTACACCCCGTTTGCCAGTTTCGATGGTCAGGATGAATTCCGCTATACCGTCGCAGACAATCTGGGACAACAGAGCAAGCAAGCGACGGTCATCATCACAACGAGCCGATTGCCAATCGTGCCCGATTTTGAGGATGTCGTGGCAACGTCCAAGGACACCACGATCGTGAATGTCGGGGCGGCCGCGGCACCCGTCGAAGGCCAGCTTGATTTGACCAGTCTGAATATCATCTCGGGACCTGCCAACGGTACCGCGACGGCCAACCCGGATGGAACCATCTCGTACAAGGCCAACGTGGGACATCTCGGCCCCGATTCACTGCAGGTCACGATCACCGATTCGGCCGGACGTGTCAGTGAACCGGCGACGATCCACTTCAACGTGGTCGCGTTCCGATTGCAAAATCCGAACGCGACTCGTTTCAATGACGTCAACGCTAGCGGCACGGTGACGACACTCGATGCGTTGTTGATCATCAACCGCATCGGGCTGGCTCCGAACAATACGTCGAGCATTCCGGTGACCGCAGCGGATCGTGGTCCGGCGTACTATGACGTCAATGGTGACGATATCATTTCGGCACTCGATGCGTTGCAGGTGATCAATCAGTTGTCGCTGCAGGGGCCACAAGCCAGTAGCGAAGGCTCGGATCGCCAGGGATTGGGAGAAGCGATTCCTCAGCTTTCGCCATTGGCGCAATCTGCGGTTTCTCAATCAACGACGCTGCATGTTTCCGAACCGGTTCACGAAATTGAGACGCCCACCAAGGTGGTCGACAGTTCGATGCCAAGCACCGAGCCAAAGGACTTCTTGGATTTGATTGCCGAGAGTCATGAAACGTCCGAGGGTGAAGAAAGTGAAGACCGCTTGGGTGCGGTGGACGAAGCCTTTGCGAATCTGCTGTAAGCCCAGCTTGGCGTCCCACCACGGTCGCCCCCTAAAGTCGCCCGGCGTCTCCGACGTCGGTATGCTGTGTCGCCCGACGTCTTGGGACGTCGGACGGATCGGTGGCTATTGGGGGGGCAAGTTGGGGGCAAGCATATCGATGTCGGCGACATGCGGCGTTGGTGAGTTGGCGTGTCGACACGAAGGCCAACGCCGCATCGGTGCGGGATTATCAGCGATAACGATCCGGTTTTGACGATTAGGTCAACTGTGCGTGGGGGAATGCCGATAAAAGACTGAAAGTACGGTTCTTTCGGTCAATTGAGACATCGGTATGGGCCTTCTCGGCACAATCCAGCAATCCAAAGGCGCACTCGATGCGGCCCAGATCGGCCTTCAGGTCGTGGGCAACAACGTCGCCAATGCGAATACTCCGGGCTATATACGCCAGGAGTTACAGCAGGCGTCTGCGGTAGCCGTTCGCGAAGGCAACTTGATTAAGGGGCATGGCGTTCGCCCCACCGGGATTGTCCAAGTCGTCGATAAAGCGCTGTTCGAGCGGATGCTCGATGCCAAGACCGCGTTGTCGGGCGCCGAATCGCTGGAAAAGGCCTACGCTCAACTCGAAGAATTGTCGACCGATCTCGATAACACGGGGCTCAGCCAGCAATTTTCGCTGTTCAACAACGCCGTTCATGAATTGTCTACCCAACCGGGGGATGCCTCGCTACGTGAATTCGTGATTCTACAAGGCGAGACGTTGACGAATAATATTCGCAACGCTCGCAGCAAGGCGTCCGATCGCCAGCAAGCGTGGGACGGCGAATTAAAGGACGTTGCCAGCGACATTAACCGTCTAACCCAACGGATTGCGAAGCTCAATCTCGAGATCGCCACAATCGAAGGGGGCGGGCTGATTGATAGCGACGCTACCGGATTGAGGGACCAGCGGTACAACTATCTCGAAGAGTTGGCGACGTATGTCGATCTAAACATACAGGAACAGGAGAGTGGAGCCGTTTCTGTTTTCGTGGGGGGGGATTATCTCGTCAACGACGGAATCAGCCGCGACGTTTACAGCCATTACAGTGAGAAGCTCGAGGCACAGGAAATCCGGATCATCGAAACCGATTCGCCTCTGGATGCGACCGGAGGCCAGTTGGGCGCGACCATGGAAGCTCGCGATGGCGTCTTTGGCGAATATATCGCGGGAATTGATCGCATGGCGTCCGCGTTGATCCGCACTGTCAATGAAGTGCACTCGCAGGGGCAAGGCCGAGAAGGGTTTCAAGATTTGCTTTCCAGTGTCAAGTCCGACGCATTTGTGCCGCTCGATCAAGCGGGGTTAGCGTGGACACCCACCAATGGCACCTTTGATATGAACCTAGTCGATGCGTCGGGTGAAGTGATCTCAACCCATCGGATCAAAGTAAAGAATCTGGGCCAGGTCACCGATTCGACGGTCAGCTCGATCGTGGCTGATATCGATGCGATTGATGGTATTACAGCCAGTGTGACCAGTGGCGGACAAATCGAAATCCTTTCTGACTCGCCAACCTCTTCGTTTACGTTTGGTGAGGATACCAGCGGTTTTTTGGCGGCGGCGGGCATCAATACATTCTTTGTCGGTCGCAGTGCCGTTGACATCAATGTCAACGATGCGTTGAAAAAGGATAGTGATTTTTTAGCGATCAGCGCAGGCGGAATTGGCGAAGACACCGACGTCTTATCTCGCAT
>NZ_JBFHFD010000266.1:0-10825 GCF_041583735.1 Novipirellula sp. | reverse complement strand
TCCTTGATGCTGGTCACCAAGGCGTGGCCTGATTGGACGCTGACGCTCAAGTACCTGACAATCTTGGCCTACACTGGCTTCGTTTTTGTGGCTGGCAACGTTGCACGCAAGCGTTTGCAACTCAACGCGACCTACCGAGTCCTGTACGCATTGACGCTGTTGCTACTGCCGGTTTGTTTCCTCGCGTTGACGTGGTTGTCACCGGGGACGGCGATGCAAGAAGGTTGGCAAGTGGTCGAGTTTGCGATGTTATTGTTGCCAGCCACGGGATTGTTGTGGTTTGCATCGAGTCGCATTCTAGACCATTTCTTGCGGGGTCGCCAAACCACATTCTTGATCAGCTTCTGTGCATTGTGTGTCGCTGGAGCTTTACCAAGCGTGTCATCGCCAATGGCTGCCATGTTGTTCACCGCCGCATGTTGGTTGGTGTTCACCGCGGGCGTGATGAAGGTCAATCGCCATACATTTTGGTTAGCCGAAACTCATCAACTGCCTCGCATCTTTGGCTTTCTGCCGATCGTGATGCTGGGGCTGCAATTTGTCGTCCTGGTAGGAACCAAGACCGTTACGGCGATCCCCATCCAGTGGATCGGATTGGGATGTGTGATGGTATCCGCAACGGTGCTATTGACCACCCGCACGGTGGCAAACGTGTATCGTCAACGAACCGGTGATCTCGTCCGTCCGTTGCCTTGGTCAATCATCACGCCACTGTTTTGCGGATTGATTCTGACGGTTCTTGGCGTTGGGTTGTCGTTCTACGGTTTTTCCTATGTTGGTGAAACATCGTACGCGGTGATCCCCACATCGATCCTTGCCGCCGTGTTGATGGGGGCGGCCGCAAAAGACACTCGCCATAGCGGATTCGTATGGATCAGTCTCGTTTTCGCGACCATTGCCTACCAGTGCTGCCCCACGCTGTTTGCCGACATTGTGCAAACGCTTCGCAGCACCACCGCCGAAGCGCTGAAACAAGAGCGAGTGCCGATCACGCTATACGGAATCACCTACTTGCCACTACTCGGGTTGCTGACCGCCGCGAGTTATCGTTTTCGCAAGCTCGGACAGATCGAATTCAGCAAACCGATTCAGCACTTTGTGACCTTGGTCGCGGTGTTCTTGAGTGCGATTGCGATAAGCGACATGGTGTGGATGTCGTTTGCATCACCGTTTTGGGTCTCGTTGGCCAACACGATCGCCTTCTTGGTGTTCGCCGTTGCGTTTGCGGACCGCCGCTACGTGATCGTTTCGCTTGGCTGTGCGATGGTCAGTGGTGTCGCAGCGATCCCGGCACTGAACGGGATGCAGTGGATCGACGTATCGCCGATTTGGATCCCCACGCTGATGGCCGCGGCGGCATCGATGATGACGGCAACGCGTATTCCAGATGCGATTTTGAACCGTATTCCTGTATCCGGCGCAGGTTCGTTGATGGTCCAACGATCCGATGGCAGCGATCGCAATTTGACGCAAGTCATGGGCTGCTTTCTGGCTGCGATCGTCTCCTTCGTGTGGGCGTGCGAAACGATCCTTCATTTCGTCGAACCGATGACACAGGCATCGCTGATGACGTTTGGCTTTTTGATGGCCGCGTTTGCGTTGTACACATTGCGAAATCCCCAGTACCACTCGGGACTCTGTGTCTGGATATTGACCAGCTATGCGGCGGTACGTTGGGCGGCAGGCTTTGGAATCTCGGTCGCCGATGGCTTGATGTACACGACGTACCTTTCGATTGGCGTTTCCACCGCCGCTTACCTCTTCATGCGGGCGACTCGATCGATTTCCAAGGCGACGTCAATCGCGGCACTGCGAAACACGCTTGGTTTTGATTCCGAACGTTTCACAACGGTTTCCGTTTCCCTCCCCTGTTCGACTGGCTGGATGCGACGGGCACAAGCTTTTGTTGTGCCAATTTTTGACCTGAGTTTTGTTGCCCTGTCGTGTCTAGTCGTTGCAGTCCACATCCCGCTGTTGCTGAAAACTCACTTGCTGTTGCTAGGTGAACCGGCGGCGGCATTGGGATCAATCGGGATGTCGACGGTGTTGGTTAGTTTGTGGTTGTTGGCGGTCGCCGTGATTCAACGCAGCCGATTGGCGTCGGGATTGGCATGCATGATTTTGCCACTGGTTGCGTCTGCGGTGCTGATTTCGTCAGGACTGAGTTTCCCGCTGGTTGCATTGCCAGTGATGTGGGCAGTGGTGCAAGTCGTGTTGTGGATGTCGGCCTGCTACATTGCCAGCGGCGATGCACCGTCTCCCGTGGCCTCGGTGATCCAAGGGGTCAGTGTCGTGTGGCTGTTCGCGTTGCTGGTGACTTCCTGCATGTCGTTTGACATCACGGCACGGATTGTCGGTTTGATCACCTTACCCGTGTTATGGATGCAATTCCGCGAACACCAGCAGCGAACGACTTCAGCCTTGGTGGCGATCGTCGCCAACATCCATGTCTTGCTCGCCGCAGCGACGATCGCAGGGTGCGGTGGTTGGGTGCTACCCAGCATGCTGAACGGATCGATCGCAATTGCATTACCGTTTGTCTTCGTGACGGCCGCGATCAGTGCCCTGCTGTTCGACCGATCTCATCAGAAACTCGATTCGAGTCCCTGTCGTGATTGGGCGATGGCGTTACGAGTGGGGATGGGCATTCTCGCCTTGTTGTCGTTCACCGACATGCACTTTGACGTCACCCAAATCGTGGCGATGACGCTCGGGTTTGCAATCGTCGTGGTCGCCGAAGTGTTGCAAGCGATTCGTCGTCAACAAGAGTTCCGAGTATGGGCGGCTTGTATGGTCGCCGCAACATTGGCGTTGTTTTTGTTCTCTCAGGGGGTGATCACGGTTGGAGCCGGAATCAGTCAATTGGTGATGTCGGCGATCGCAATCACCGCCTTAACAATCGACCATCTTGCTGCCGCCCATCCACGTTTGCAGATCACTCGCCGTCCGATGCGGTTGATCGGGCAAACCTTGCCTGCCTTGGTCGCGGTGCTTGCAGCGGTACGAGAGATTTCGGGCGTGTTCGATGAATCCTCGACCGCACTCAACGTGATGTCGTTGATGCTAGCCGCCGCCGTTTATTTTCAACAGTCAATTGTCAAACGCCAACGTGGCTTTGCGATCGCGGCGGCCATCATTGTCAACGTCGCACTGATGTTGCTATGGCGAGTGCTGGGATGGACCGCCCCCGAATTCTACATGGTGCCGTTTGGTTTGTCGGTGCTGGGCGGGGTGGAGTTACTCAAACGCGAGCTGCCTGCCGCATCGCACGATCCGCTGCGTTACATCGGTGCCCTGATCATCTTGGTCTCGCCGCTCTTCGACATCCTCGGAGGCAGCTGGGGACACATGTTCACGCTAATGGTACTGAGCGTTCTGGTGATCCTCACGGCGATCGGGTTGCGACTTCGCTCACTGATGTACGCCGGATCCGCCTTCTTGCTGGCCGACCTTGTCGCCATGGTGATTCGATCGACGATGGATCACCCCAGTTTGTTGTGGATCTGTGGTGTCGCATTAGGTGCTGCCGTGATCGCGTTAGCAGCGTTCTGCGAAAACCATCGCGAGAAACTGATCACGCGAATCCGCATCCTGTCGGCTGAATTGGCGACTTGGAACTAATGGGGCGATCGTAGTGGACGCCCTCGCACTCACTTTTGTTTTTGTTTCTCAAACTCCTAAAAAGGAAATCATCATGAATTGGTTAAGTCAATTTAGTTTGGTCATGCGTTCGAGCGTCACGTCACTGAAAGAAAAAATCGAAGATCCCGAGCGGATGTTGCATCAGTTGGTGATCGACATGGAAGAAGAGCTCGACCGCATTCGCGCGAGCGTTGCCGAGGCGGTGGCCGATGAAATCCAAATGCGACGACGCGCCGAACGAGAGCGTGCGGATGTCGATGTCTGGATGCAGCGTGCCAGCACCGCGATGAAACGAGGGGACGAGTCGGCTGCGAAATCCGCCCTCGCGCAGAAAATGGCGGCGGCCGAACGTGCAGATCGCTACAGCGGCGACCACGAGCGGCAACGGACCGAAGTCGAAAAATTGCAAGAGAGTGTCCGCGATTTGGAAGACAAGATCCGCCAAGCCAAACAGAAGAAAACTCTGTTGGCCGCGCGGATGGCACGAGCCTCGTCGGCGCAAAAGATCAACGCGACGCTCGATCGATCGCACCGCCAATCCGCATTCGCTCAATTCAATCGATTCGAAGAAAAAGTGGACCGCGAAGAAGCCATGAGCGAAGCGTGGGAGCGAATGGATGGCAAGGATCCTGATGCCGACGAATTGCAACGACAATTCGAGCGACAAGAACGCGAAGAACGAGTCGCCGCTGAATTGGAAGCGCTGAAGCACGAAGTTTCCGCCGAAAAACCATGATCCGGACGATCAGCAAACTCGGCACTGCGTTTTGGAGCCTTGTGGTGGGATGGTATCGCGTGGATCGGATCCGCGTTTCGCCCACCGCAGGCCGATTGCTCTCGCTAAAAGTAGGCGATCGGGTGGTGCTGAAAGGAGAACTTTTCAAGGTGATGCAGCGACAAATCGGCGATGACGCCGACCAGGTGACGTACCTGCTAAATCACCCCGACGGGGATGCGGTGTTACAGATCACTCGCAATGGCCGTGACTTCGACGGGAAAGCCGAACTGCGGTATTTGGATCGATGTGATGAGGTCGCCGAGGATGAGTTGGTGGTGCTTTGAAAGTGAGTCGGACCGCCGCGACCGTGCTGAATTCGAGGTATGATTGAGCTAGTGCTTCGACCCCCTTAAAGTTTGCGTTAGCCGTTTTGGCCAACGCGGTGCTCGATCTAAATTTGATATCGAGGGTTTGACTGTAGTGGACCAGGAAACGAGTCCTCGCAACTCGCCGAGCGTAATGGACTCGTGGCCTCGTCGGCTACCTAAAAGTCGGACCTGGATGCAGCACTAGTCATCACTCGCAGCTCGTTTTCCGTTTGTTCTTCGGTTCGCTATCGCCCATGTTGCCTCAAATCGAACTGTTTTGTATCGGATTTGCGGCGGTCGTGGACACCGTATTGCTGTTGATCGTATTGGAGCGGATCAATCGACCGCTGACGGCGATCTGGCTGAAATGGGCGTTGGCCGGAGCGACGTTGTGGCATATCGGTGCGTTTCTACATACGTTGCTGCGGGACACGACGGGCACCACGGCAACGGCCGTCGATGCGATGTGCATGACCACGATGGCGCTGGGGATGCTACTACTGAATTGCAGCATCTTGCACGCTGGACTAAGGATCAATCATACCGGAGGCGAGGCTCGGCCGCGTCTGAATCGCCGTTACATCGCAGTCTACTTGCCCGTGTTGTTGATCCTCCCGATTGCGACCGGGATCGTGCACAGTGGAACGCGTGATTTCATTGAATCGACGCGGCCTTATCACATGCCGTTTCTAATTTGGTTGACCGCAGCCAATTTGACGGCGTCATGGATGTTCATCAAAAACCGCAGTCGGCTTGAACAAGTCGCTCGCGGGGCCAGTTCATTTTTGGTCAAGTTCTCGGTCGGATTGATCACGGTCACGGGTTTGGTCGGCGTCTATCTGCTGGTCGCTCAGAACACTCGTTTCGAGCCACCGTTCCGCTTGCTGACGAATCTGTCACCGCTGGCACCCACATTGGTTTTTGCGTGGTACCTAGTGCGACGACGATTGTTGCCAATGGTGTTCGAGCGGACGCTTGTTTACGGCGCGATTCTGCTGGCCATCTTTTATCTCCATCGTTTGACGATCTCGCCAATGATGAGTTCGATCAGCCGCGAGTTTCACTTCGATTTCGTCGTGCTCGAAACGCTGATCGTGGTCGCGCTTGTATTGGCGTATCAACCACTGAGAAGTCGATTTCGCGAAGGGCTGCGGTACTTTGTCGGTCTGGATGTGGTCAAAGTCCGTGACGCTGCCCGTCAATTGTCGGTCGAACTGTCACGGCGGGCCGATGACGAGATCGAATCGTTGTCCGATTGGTTTACCGAACGAATCTTGCAGACATTCAATTTGCGATTTGCAAAGTTATGTTTTATCGAGAAGACGCCTTCGTCCGACCACGACGAACCGAAACCGATGCACGAAGCCAACTCGATCATCAAGGTCGCGAACGAGCAAACACGTGACATCATTTGCGAGCGACTTGCCGTCGAGGAAGTGCTGACGCTGTGTGGCAAGATTGACGATTGCCCCGACCGCTGGATCGAATGCTCCGGAGACCATGAATCCGATGTTTGCGATTGGATGCGTGACGCCGATTTGACAGCCGTGTTCCGAGTCCACTATCGCGATGTCGACGGTTATTTGATGCTCGGATCGCTACGCACCGGCGAACTGCTGTCGGACGAACAACTCAGTACGATTTCGTTACTAGTGGATCAATTTGCCGCGACCATCCAAAATCGGATCCTCGAACAAGCTCGTCAATCGGCCGAACGGCGAGCGGTGCAACAAGAGAAATTGTCGACGCTGGGACTGATGGCAGGTTCGCTGGCTCACGAATTGAAAAACCCACTCTCTTCAATTCGCACGATCGCAACGCTATTGAAAGAAGACCTAGCCCCTCAAAGCGGTTCCCAACGCGACATTGATTTGATTGTCTCGGAAATTGACCGGCTGACCTCGACGACGCAGCGGTTGCTTGATTTTTCCAAGCCGAGTGATTCACAACATGTCGGGGTGAAACCGGACGTGGTGATCGAGCGGTTGCTGTCGATTCTCGGGCATTTGGCTCGGCAACATGGTGTGGCGTTGTCGACCGACTTGCAGTTGGGGGCGGAAAGGATCGAGTCCACCGATGCGGGGTTCAGCGAAATCATGTTTAATTTGATCAAAAACGCGATCGAAGCGGTGCGGGGAATGCCCGATGGCGAAGTGAGGATTACGACGCGGCTCGGTTCCGGCGACACGCCAACGGATGCCGATTCGAGTCCACCAACGCCCGATTTCGCTCGGATCGAGGTCGCCGACAACGGGCCGGGAATTGACCGTGAAGTCCAATCGCACTTGTTTGAACCGTTTGTAACGGGAAAAACCGACGGAACGGGGCTTGGGCTTTATTTGGTAGGCCAACGTGTAAAAGAATTATCAGGAAAAATCACGCACGAAAGCGATTCGACGGGCTCTACGTTTATCGTGCAACTACCCCTTGCGACAACCGAAAATGACCTCGCGATTCCGCAGGCGGATTTGACATGAAAATTTTGGTCGTGGATGACGAACCGGCGGCTCGCTATGCGATGACCAAGACGCTGCGTGCCGAAGGACGACAAGTGCTTGAAGCCGACAATGGCGAGACCGCGCTTGACCTGATTCGCACGCAGGCCCCCGATCTGGTCTTTTTGGATTTAAACATGCCCACCCACGATGGCATGTTTGTGCTGCAGTCGCTGCAACAAGATGCCGCTACGATGATGCCCGAGATCATTGTCGTGACCGCCAACAACGAAGTCAGCTTAGCAGTCCAGTGTGTTCATCTAGGCGCGACCGACTTTGTCACCAAACCGTATGATGTCCAGCACATTCGTTCGATGGCCGCACGTTCGCAGCAACGGGTTGTCTTGCAACAAAAAGTGCATGAATTGGAAAACGGCAGCGAATCAGTGCAGTTCGGCCAACTGCTTGGCACCAGCCGGCCGATGCGAACTCTGTTTACGCAAATCGAAAAGGCAGCCAAAACCTCGCTGCCAGTGTTGATTCGCGGTGAAAGCGGCACAGGGAAAGAGTTGGTCGCTCGAGAACTGCATGCTCGAAGCGATCGAGCGAGCAAGCCATTCATTGCCGTGAACACCGCCGCGATCGCGGCGTCACTTGCTGAAAGCGAACTGTTTGGGCACGTCAAAGGCGCGTTTACCGGTGCCGATCACAATCGCGATGGCGTGTTCCGCCAAGCGGATGGAGGCACGTTGTTTTTAGACGAGATTGGCGACATGCCAGCGGCGGTGCAGACGCGATTGTTGCGAGTATTGCAGGAGGGGATTGTACAACCGGTTGGGACCGAGCGGGGAGTCAAGGTCGATGTTCGCGTGATCAGCGCGACACATCAAAATCTCGAAGCGGCAATCGAAGACAAGGTGTTTCGCCAAGATTTGTATTTCCGGTTAAAGGGAATCGAATTGTTCATTCCTCCGCTGCGGTCGAGACATGAAGATATCTTGCTACTAGCGAACCGGTTCCTGCCTGCGGATGTGACAATCTCGGACGAAGCAATCACGGTACTACTGCAACACGTGTGGCCGGGGAATGTGCGTGAACTGCAACAATTGGTGCATGCGTCCGCTGCGTTGTGCGAAGATAATCGAGTGACGCGATGCGATCTTGGTCTGAGCCTCGATCGCGGAGCCGAGGACGAGGTTCCGTTTGAACGGTACCTGGATCTGCCGTTGACCGAAGCGCGAACCCGGCTGGTCGAAGATTTCGAGCGGATGGCGATCCTGCGGGCGTTGGACGCCGAATCACATAACGTCAGTGCGGCGGCGAGACGTCTGGGAATTCATCGCCAAAGTCTGCAGCAAAAAATGAAAGCGTTAGAGATCCAATAAACGTGGGATTGGCTCTGCCGGAGAACGCATCCGAGGCAGAAACTTGGTAGCAAATTTCGATCCCCCGAGGTTGATGCCGTGCTGCCGAAAGTCTTGACGACTTCCGCTACGACGGTTTTCGGACATAGCCTAGGGCGTCTCGGATCCGAGGCACACCAATTGTTCGTGACGTTTGGTGCCTTTGTCGACTCCAATTCGCAAGAACATTTGGCTGTCGGTCACCGCGGGGCTCGCGTAGGTATCGTCGCCAAGCTTGTTGGTGGAAATCAATTTGAAAGAGTCGTTTTCATTTTTAAAGACAAATGTTTTGCCAGCTAAATTGGAAACGTAAACAATGTCGTTACAAACGATTGGCGAGGCACTAAAGTTGCCACCTAAACGTTCTCGCCATACCACGTCTCCCGAATCAGCGTCCCAACAATAGGCCACCCCATCGTCGCTGACAGCGAACAAACGATCGTCGTTGATCACCAGCGAGGGTTCGTAGACTTTGGTGCGAACGGACCAAAGCTTTTCTCCATCGGCGGAAAGACAGACAGTTTCTTTATCGGGATAGCCGCCACTGGCATAGATTCGGTCGCCGGATGTGATCACGGTACCGCAAGTCGCTTCGGCGGTGCCGCGTGTGCTCCACCATTTTTCGCCGGTGGCCGGATCAAAGCTGGCCACCGCGTCACATCCGCTGATCAACAATTGATCACGGCCGCCGACGTTGGCAACCGTGGGACTCGAATAGCTGCTGATAGTGCCGCGAGCCACTCGCCAAGCGATCTCGCCGGTTTCGCCATCGACCGCGGCCAAATAGCCACCGCCCATATTGTCAGCCGCAAAAATCACCAACGACCTGTAGAGGACTGGCGACGGTGCATAACCAAACTTGGAAACAAATTTGCCGATCTCACGCTGCCAAACGATGTTGCCATCCAGATCCAGTGCGGTGGCAATGATCGCGTCGTTATTGAGAAACGCGGTATAGAGCCGGACACCATCGCAAGCCAAGGTGCCGTTGGCATGCGTCGCTTTGTGATGCACCGCTCGTTCCGATGGAAATCCGCTGGTATGAACATCGGTAGTCCATTTGGGCTGGCCCGTCGCACGATCAAAGGCAATCACTTGTTGTTTTTGTTGGTCTTGGATCGCGGTAGCCAAATAGATCGAATCTGCGACAACGATCGGCGAACTGTGCCCGCGCCCCGGCACCTTGGTCCGCCAGAGGACATTTTCCTCTTCGCCCCACTGCGTCAACAGCGGTTGATCCGGAACGACGCCATCACGCTGCGGCCCACGCCATGCTGGCCACAGCAGTTTCGTCTCGTCCACGGCAACGTCGACGACTTTGACATTCGATTTTTCCGGAGAAATTTCCTCGACCGGATTTTTACGACCACAGCCACCGACCAGCAGCAGCGGAATCAGCGTCAGCAATAAAACGCGTTTCATGGAGATAATCCCAATCGATTCGAATTCGGCAATTTGGCTTTCGCCTACCCTTTATAACGCAATCTGCCAATAAGCAGAACGTGCAGCTTCAACCCGGATTGCCGCAAGTCAACGGGCTAGGGCTCGAACGGATTTTTGACCGCGGCGCGTTGTTGCTGCAGCTCGCGAAGGAAATCCTTGTCCGCTTCGCTTAAGCTGACGATCGGCACGGTCACCTCGCGGTCGTCCGCGCGTTTCAGGACCACGCTTGCTCCTTCGACGCGAAGCAAGATCGCCTCGACTTTGAATCGACCGCTCGCGTCGGACCACGTACGTGATTGCGAACTTGGTATTGCTGCTGCGGCGGCGGGTTTATTGGGTTGCGGCAGATCCTCGGGGGCCAGTTGGATCTTGCTACGGGCAACGGTGATCTTGCGGCTGCCACCGCCGCGAAGTTTGACACTGACTTGACCATCAGTCTGTATGTCTTCGATAGTTGCGGGTTTCCAAAACGGCCCATGCTCGTTGACTTGCACAATTTGGCCGACGTACAGCGTTGTCAGTAGATTGACTTCGCGTTTGGAATTGTCGACAACGCCACCTCGGTCGTATGCCGATTTCAGGCTTGCGATTCGTTTGTAATCGGCATCCCAACGTAACAATGCGGAATGAGCCGCTTTGCGAATTTTGTCGTTGTCGCTCTCGATCAGTGGTTTCATTGCAGTTGCGATCTCTTGATCGGGATCTTTCAAATTCTTCTTGGCTAGCTCACCGAGCGTTTGAATTTGTCGTGCCGCGTCGTTGGACGCAAGCGACGCGAGCGCATCCGCTTTTTGTGCTTCGGTCAGCGGAGCTTCG
>NZ_JBFHFD010000265.1:0-10855 GCF_041583735.1 Novipirellula sp. | reverse complement strand
GCAATCCCCAACCGGAACTTTCCGCAGTCGGCATCGGCTCGGCGGCAGCCGAATCTGCAGCAGGGGGATCAAAGCTAGGGACATCGAAATTCGGAGCGTTGGTTGCAGCAGAGGGTTGAGGTGTTTGCAACGCCGCACCTTCAAACGAAGGGGCATCAAACGACGGGGCACCGAACGACGGGGCTTCGGCAGGACTGGCACCTAGCGAGTCGGGCAGCGGCATCGAGTTGGCTGGACCATTGGCGGGTTCGGTGTACTGGACTTGCGCCACGCTGCCATAGTTCGCAGCGGCGTCGGACGCGACCGGTTGACTGATCGGGGCGACGTCGCCGAGCGGGCCAGCGGGCATGCGCGCCAGTAGGTTGTTGGGGCCTGCGGCGGGATCACTCGCGTCGCTTGCTGCGGTTGCATCCGCTTCGATACCGACGATGGGAGCTGGTAATTGGCCGGGAGCTGCTGCAGCCGCCAGATTCCAGTCGGATTCGTGGCGATCACCACGGTCTTTTTGGGCTTGCGCTGCTGCTAGAGCTCCGAGCAAAATCGTAATCGCACCAGCGGCAAGTCGTACGCCAAACGGTTTCATGGGTCGCAATCCTTCGCGAGAAAACTAGCCAAATCTTTTGGCTTCTAACCTATCGTTAGCAAATTTCGGAAGGCTAGCGAAAGAGCAAAACCGAAAAAAAACGACGGACTAGGCCACCGGAGCGCCCG
This sequence comes from Novipirellula sp., assembly GCF_041583735.1. Classification (NCBI taxonomy): domain Bacteria; kingdom Pseudomonadati; phylum Planctomycetota; class Planctomycetia; order Pirellulales; family Pirellulaceae; genus Novipirellula; species Novipirellula sp. Next base: position 10,144 of record NZ_JBFHFD010000265.1, on the reverse strand, counting down.
AGTTTTGACTCATTCGCTTCGCCGCCACCAAGTCGTGAAACTGGTGACGCAGGTTTTTTAACCAGAAAGCAAGGTACACGTTGCCAACAATCGAAATCAGTAGCAATCCGTTAAACAGAGGCTGAGCCGCAACCGTTTTAGTGGGCGCCGCGCCGCGTGAGTACGCGTCTCGCTCGGATGCCAACGCGGCTTCACGAGCATCCGCATCGCTGTAGCGGCGCTCGAGGTCCGATGGCGAACGGACGTTTTCGGCGTTATTGCGATCTTGTGACGTGTACGTTTGACCCGCTGCGGATCCACCAGGGGCACCCGAATTTCGCGGTGGAGCGTTTCCACCCGCAGTATTTGCATTCGTATCGTAACCAGCGGGCCCGCGCGGAGGCGGCGCTGTGTTGCCAGCGGATTGGTCGGCTAGGCGAGTCGTGTTGTTGTACGGATTGGGAATGATGTGACCGTAGCTGTCCAGCAAATTGCCGTCGCGGTCGATGGGGCGTCCATACGCGTCAAAGCTCCATCCATTCGGTGGCAGCTTGGCTGCGTCGCTGCTCGATAGTCGAGGGTCGGCATAGCTATTGCCGATCGCCGAAGCGGCGGTGCCATCATTTGAAAACGATTGTCCATACGTGCGGCTGCTCGGGTCACTGGCACCAGTATTGGCAAAATTGCTGCTTTGCCCCGGCGCCGACAATGGAGTCGATTGACCGTAGGGATAGGCGGGGGGTGTTTGCGTGGTGGTGGACGGAGGCGGATTGGATTGTGCTCGTGCCGCCTGTGCTCGTTCGTACTGCTCACGATCGTAGAGTTGCCGTTGATAGGCAGCTTGCTGCTCTTGTGCTGCTCGCTCTTGAGCCAGTTTTTCCTGAGCGGCCCTTTCCTGGGCGGCCCGTTCTTGGGCGGCCCTTTCTTGGGCGGCCCGCTGCTGAGCGGCCGGGTCGTCGGCGGTACGTCGTGTGGTGTTCAGCGCGTCGGGGACTCGCCCAAACGTCGCCGTCGTGCCTAGCCCCGAGGTAGATGTGTTGGTCGTCGGCAACTGGTTCGGTGGCGAGTTACCCGTTCGGTTGTCGCTTGATGGACTGCCGATTGGGTCTGTCGACGGACCACCTGCCATGTTCGTTTGGGAACGCAGGTTCATCTGGTTCAAGTCTTGCCAATCTTTGTCACGGCCACGCACCATTTCGCGTGTGTTGGTCGGATCGGTCGAAGGGCCTGACGCCAACGAACGATTGTTAGCGGTCGCTGGATCGGCCCCGGTGAACGAGGGAATCTCCGATCGATTGGCGGCGGGCGTTCCCGGCGCGTTCGCTGTGTTGTTGTTCGATCCAGTGGCGGCGGTGAAATCGAAGCCATTGCGAAGCGCGTTGCTGGCGCGGTCTGCCATCCCCGCTGCGGTTTCCTCGGCCTTTTGGGCGGCGCGATTCATCGCGGCGTCAAGTTCCCCGCGGGTGCGATTACTAAGATCTTGGGCGGCGTCGTTCAACCCGTCACGGACATTGGCAGCGGTATTTCCTGCTGCTTCTTGCAGCGATTGGGGGATCGCCGAGGAGGGGAAAAGGAATTCAGAACCGGCGCCGGGCGAGCTGGCGTCGGGCTTCATCATCGCTTCCGCTTGGAGTGCGCCCCCCGCAGGAATTCCGGCCAATTTGTTTTGCCCACCCTGTAAACCAGGAATCGGTTGTACCGGTGAACCCGCCGTCATTTGCGGAATCGGAATCGGTTGTTCGTCGTTGGCGTCAAAGGCGTTTGCGTTGCGATCACGCCGCGTCTGGGTTTCCACAATCGCAGAATTGGTCCCACCGCTGGGCACTGGGACTTTGGGCACTGGGACTTCGTGACGGAGTTGTGAGATCGCCGAAGGTGTCTCACGCGGCAAGCGTTGGTTGCCCACACGGATCACCACTCGGCTGACATGCCCTTGAACCTGAGGGTCGATGACGCTGGTCACTTCACCCGATTCCTGCAGCCGATCAAGCTGATCCGCCGGGACTTGGATGATGTACTCGACACCTCCACCGCCGTCGGGTTGCCAGCCATAGGTGACTCCGATCGCGGCGAATAGCAGTAGCACGGGGACTCCGCCCATTGCTTCAATCCTTGAACAAGTGCAAAAAAACGACCGCCAAGGGCCTTGCGTTTGCACCATCAACGATTCAAAAAGGATTCAAATCATCTTGGGCAAGACCACTTTTGCGCGACTAATGCTGGCGATGATAACCCCCTGAGCCCTTGTCGGTAAAGAGACATTTAGTGGGCAATTCACGCAGTATTTGGCGGGCCTGGCAAACAGGGCGGCTTGGGTAGAGTGCTGGCTGCGTCGTTTCGAATTGATAGCAATTGCAATTCGAAACTGACATGCGAGTTTTGTGAGAATCGCTATTGCGCCGACAACCGTTTAGTAGCGATTGACCGAGGGGTCGATTTGTTGGCTCCACACGTCGATGCCGCCGTCCATGTTTTGCACTTGGTTGAAGCCGCGACTACGCAGCGCTTCGGTCACTTGCAGACTGCGTCCGCCATGATGGCAATGAACGACAATCCGGCGATCTTTGTGTTCTTCGAGTTCATGCACGCGGGCTCCGATCTCGCTGAGCGGCAGTAGCGTGCTTCCGGTGATCTTGGCAACCGCGTACTCGTTGGGTTCACGGACATCCAGCAACAAAAAGTCGTCGCCTTGTTTCAACATTTCGGAAACGGTTTGGACGTCAATTTGGATCGGTAGTTCGCTGGATTGGGACATGAGAAGTGGGGACCGCAGAGTGAGGAGTGAGGAGTTTGCAAGGTGGCGGTGACGATTGGCCGCTACAGCCGGCAATTCGACAGCGTGGTTTCAAAGATGGCCGACGCTCCGAGCTTTTCGAGCTGCTCCATCGCGTCGATCACCTGCTTTCGCTGAACCATCACGCGGACGCTGCACCAATCTTTGTCTTCGAGAGCGTTGACGGTGGGCGAGTTGAATCCAGGAGTGATCGTTTCCGCGTCGGCCAGTTTGACGCGTGGAATGTTGTATTCCAGCAGCGAGTAGTCTCGCGCGATCACGACCCCTTCGAGTCGTCGGACGACGCGGTCGGCGGTCGCTTTGTCGCGGCACTGATCGTTTTGGATCAGAACGGTCTCGTACGAATCGATTTCATCGAGGATGCGAAGCCGGTTTGCCGCCAGCGTGCTGCCGGTTTCGACCAGATCAACGATGGCGTCGGCGACCCCAAGCTGGATCATCACTTCGACGCTGCCGGTCAGCGAGACCAAGTGTGCCTTGGCGTCAAAACCAGCCAGGTAACGCTCGGTGATCGCAGGGAAGCTGGTGGCAATCCGCTTGCCGTCAAGTTCGGCGGCCGAAGTGATCGGTGCGTCTTCGGGGACACAGACGGCCAGTCGACAGCGGCCGACGCCCAAACGCATTCTTAATTGGACATCCGCGCCGGCTTCTTCGACCAGGTCGCTGCCGGTGATTCCCATATCGATCGCACCTTCGGCGCACAGCGTCGGGATATCATCGGTTCGCAGGAAAATCAAATCGATCGGCAAACCGCCGACGCGAGCAAACAGTCCGCGGGATTGACGACGAAACCGCAGCCCGGCTTGATTGAGTAGATCGCCTGCAATTTCGCTAAGCCGTCCCTTGCTAGGCAATCCGATTCGAAGATTGTTTTCGGTGTCCAAAAGATTCTGCTTTCTTGTGCGATCTTGTTACTAATTACTCGGCGTTTGAGCCACTGTTTTTGCCGCGGCTTGCTTTTTCGACAAGCCCCGATGTGCCTTCGCGACGGCCCAATTCATCGGCCACTTCGCTCAGATCGACCCCTTTCCACGCCAATAAGACCATCGCGTGGTAGATCAAATCGCCCGCTTCATAGACAAAATGCTCGCGTCCGGCGTCCCCCTCTTCGCTGGCCGCCTCGATCATTTCCTCTGCTTCTTCGCGAATTTTTTTGCCAATCTTCTCCGGCCCCCCATCGAGCAGTTTCGTGGTGTACGAGCCTGTGGGCCGATTTTTGGCACGTTCTTGCAGCGTTTGCATCAAACGGACGAGCGGATCAAGCGAATCAGACATGGGGATCAAATGCGGTTTGGTAACGGAGCGACATGGGCCGATTTCGTAGCAAAAGTCGCCAAGACTTTCGGTCAATCGAGCGGACCGACGAAACTAAGGCCTAGCCTATTGTCCCGGCACCAATTGGCAACCGCACGACGCTAACGCAGGCCTCGATTTGCCTTAAATATCGGCTGATTCGCCCGTTTTACTCATTCGCTCGTTTTACTCATTCGCCTGCTGCCGCGATCGCGGATTGTTGAGTCAGCAAGAAGGCCACGACATCCTGGATCTGCCGAACGGTCAACGTTTCGGAAAAATTGGTAGGCATCAGCGACTCGGTTGAGTCTTTGCGCTGTTCGATATCGTCGGTCGCCAGCGAGAATTCCTTGCCGGTTTGGTCCGCCAACACCACCCGATTACCCTCTTCTCGCCGCAATAATCCGCTCACGATGTTGCCGTCAAGCGTCAGGATTTGCGTCATCCGGAACGCCACATCGACATTTCGATTCGGATCGACGACGTCTTCGAGCAATCGCTCGACACCTCGGTTGCCGACGCCATCGAGTTGAGGCCCGACGACACCCCCCTGCCCTGCGATTTGGTGACACGTGGCACAATGCTGTTTGAAGAGGACTTCGCCTTCGGCGGCACGGTCGGTCGAAAAATCATGTCGCATGTTTTCACGCAACTGAACCAGCAGCTGTGTCGTTTTTTCATTTTCAGGCGGCAGCTCGCGAGTGAGCTCGGCGATTCGCGTTTTTTGCTCGGAAGTTGCATTCCGCTGAATCAATTCGGATATGCGATCGTCCTTTAGTAATCGAGGCGACGCTTGGCCGAGTGAAATGTGAGAGAGTAGCAACTCAATGCCCAACGATTTTCGAGCGAGTCCTGCGGTGATCGCTCGCTGAAGTTCATACGGAGACGTTTCCAGACGACCAGCAAGTGCGCGGTGTGACGTTTCGCTACCGAGATTCGCGAGAGCAACGGCTGCAGCGACGCGAAGTTCGTTCGCTTCGTCGCTGTCGGAAAAAACGCGATCCAAGATCGGGACGATCGAGGCTTCGTCGCTCAAACGCAGCGAACTTGCCATGGCTTGTTTGCGAATTTGAGGCGATTGATTTGCGTCGTACACCAGCGACGCGACCGCGACGGCATGTTCGGTCGATCCAAACTGACCCGCCAGTTCGACGATCCGGTCACTGAATCTGTCTTCGCTGATGGTCACGATCGCAGGTTCGATTCGTCCGAAGGCGACCCACGCGTAAGCATCGGCCTGGTCTGCGTCGACAATTTCAATGACGGCGGTGCGGCCGGCGTGTTCCGCCAAGTCCCAGGTGTACTGCATCGCAACATCGCTTCGCGGTGGCGATTGTTTCGCAATCGTCTGGCCCGATTCGAGATCGACCAACCGAACCAAGTTCTTTTGGGTGTCGGGAGAACCAGGGAACCCGTTGTGCCCACACATCCAAAATTGCATTTGCCTGGGAACAGTGAACGGTGGACTTCGCAAGATGCCGGTCAAGCTTTCGCCGGCAGCGATGCTGTCCCAAAACACCGCTTGCGAATTTCCGTCGGCCGAATTTCGCTGGCGAATTCCCCACGGCGATTCAGACGCTGCGATCCCGGGAACTTGATGGTTGGCCCAGTGCGAGGAATTCGATGCGATTTGATCAAGCAATTCCGCGGCGATCTCGGACCACCAAACGCGGAGCGGTTCGGAGTGATCGAGTGACTTGCCGCGATGCTGCATTCCACTTGCCACGGCCCCCAGGATCTGAAATTGAGAGCGTGGATCGCTGGCGATTCGCTGCTTTGCGATCGAGATCAGTTTTGCAACTTGGTTGTCGGTTCCATGGTTGCCGATTTGGGTGGCGATACGATCGGCCCACGCTTCCGGATTCGTCGTAGTTTCCAGCAACATTAGACTCAGCCCCGCAGCATGATCCCCGTCGGTAACCGCGGACACCTCGATCAATCGCTCGCGAAGATCAGCCTCGATCGATTCCAGCGGTAACCCTGTGATGACCTGTTCGCTGAGAAGATGGTCACGAAGCGACAACCGAAGCGTGTGGATCAAGTGGGTGTCGTCGACCGCTGTGGTTGCCCACGTCTGCAGCATCGCTTTGACACTGTCGCTAGCGGGATGTCGCCCCAATGCATCGGCCGCCGCACGTTGCACAAACGCGTCGCTATCCTGCAAAGCATTCCGTGCCAGTGACGACTCGGTGGCGGTCCAGTCCATTCGCTCGGCCAGCATTTTCATCAAGTGGGTTCGTACGATCGCAGCGGGATCGTTGGCAAGTCGTTTTAGCGTTTCGTCGTCAAGGGTTTTGGTCCGCTCGAGTACCCACAAACCATGCGCACGAGCGGTGGCCGTGTTGCTCGACTCGACCGCGTCGCGGATTAAGCAGAGCGATTCTTCGTCGGCACGATCGACCAAATAATTCGTCGCCAGCGTTCGTACTTGCAAGTTCGGGTCGGACAATCGATCGACAAGTTCTTTTGCAGGCAGTTGCGTCAGATCCGTCGGGCTCAGTTGGACCGGCGACTTCGCGTCCCCTTGATAAACGACTCGCCAAACGCGTCCGTGCGTCCGGTCACGATCGGGATGATCCAGCGGGGCTTCGTAATGTCCAATCACCAAGTTGCAAAAGTCGGCGATGTACAGCGCTCCGTCGGGGCCCACAATCGCATCGACGGGACGAAACCAGGGATCGTCACTGGTAATGAAATCAGGCTGCGTTTGACACAGCAGTGTCGATCCTACCTGCGTTAATTGATCGCGATGAACTCGTCCGGTGACGGGGTTACAGATAAACAGATTGTCGCGATATTCCTCGGGGAAATGCTCGGCAGCGTAATATGCGGGGCCGCAAATTCCTGTGGACCCATGTTGGTGATCGATCATCGTGGGGCCATATCCGATCGGCGGCGGATTGCCACCAAATTGCGGGTACGTGGCGCCACGCAGCAGTTGATAGACCGGCTTGGAATGGCAGTCCGAATTGAACAGGTTGCCCAGTGGATCAAACGTCATTCCAAACGGATTGACTTGGCCTTGGGTCCATCGTTCAAAACGCGATCCATCCTCGCGAAACCGATACGTGTTTCCTGAATGCAGTTTCACCACATTTCCGCTGGTGTCGCTGATTTCACTGTGGTTTGAAAATCCGTGGCAACCATAAATCCAACCGTCAACGCCTCGGGTGAAGGAACTTGCATTGCCATGGACATCGATGTTTCCAAATCGCGTGTACCGAGTCGTGATCGCATCGGATTGTCCGTCGTGATCATGATCGATGACGTGAAAGATCGAAGGGATGGCATAGACCAGTGCTTCGCTGCCATCGCCGAGCGGGACATTTCCGATCGGAATGTTTAGCCCACTGGCAAAGTGAGTGATCTGCTTGGCGGATCCTCGAGGTCCAATCTCAACGACCGTCAAGCGATCACGTGGCGGGTTTTTACCGCCGCCAGCGAAATTCCCGCGGTCTGGCTCGACTCCTTCGCTTTGTGCGGGATAGGGATATTCGACGGAATGCGTCAACCACAACCGCCCTCGCGCATCGAAATTCAAGTTCATCGGCTGCCCGATGTCGGGATCACTTACAACGAGTTGAATTTCAAAGCCGTCGGGCAAGTGAAACAGGTTCACCTGATCGTCGGTTGACGGGGGCTTGGGCTGCGCCATCGCGATCGAATTCGTCGCGATCACAATGGCAATCGCACCGCAGATCAACACGAGGACACGAAACGAGGATGCCATTGACTTCAGTCCTTTCCATTCTGAGAAGCTTGCGATGAAAAAACTCGGACTAGTGCTGCGTCGCAGCTTACTTTTAGGGTAGTCGACGAGGCGACGAGTCCTCTTCATGCTGCATATTGCGAAGGACTCGCTGCCTCTCGTCCACTACAGCCAACCCTGATTTTTAGCTGTCACAGATCCACTAGAGCATTTTTGATTTTGATGTAGCCGTAGCCACGTTCTGGCGAACGCGGCTACGGTTTGAATCCCACGCCATCTGTCAGATTGCTCTATTTCGCTCGATAGACTTCCACTTCGCTGGTGAAGGCGAACGTGTTGTTGTAGCCGCCAGCCAAGCCGGAATGATGGTCGAGGTAGGTGAGCCGGACAAATCTTGCCGTGGTGTCGGCAAACGCAACCACTGCACGCTCGGCTTTGCCTTGCCCAAACGAATGCGTTCCGACTTCCTGAAACGTTTTTCCATCCTCGCTAAGTGAGATTGCCACGGTTTTGGTCGATCCCACATCGGGAACACCAAAGCGGACCAGGTTGATCGGTTGAGTCTTTTTTAAGTCGATGGTGACCGATTTGGGAAACTCGTCGCTGACACCGGTGGCAAAACATTGCGGGTTGCGATTGCCCCAGACGCCATCGGTCAATCCGCTGTTCCATCCCCACGCGTTCGGGTCGCTCGATTCCCAAGTGCATCCCAGTGAAAGGTTGTAGCCGAGAGATGGATCGATAGGCCAATGGGTGTGGAACGAGCACGCGGGCAGTCCGTCATTGTCCATCAAGTTCGGCATCGCCAATTTGTTCCAACCAAATCGCACCTGTTTCGGTTTAGGTACATTCGCCGATTGGACGACGACCTGGTTGCCATCGATCGTCGCGGTCGCAGGATGGAAATTACCATCGATTCCGGCGATTTCGAAATCGGTCAGAGGTTTGCCGTCACGAGACGCGAGTCCCGAATCGGCGTTGCTGAACATCACACGGATCGCTGCGCCATCGACTTTGTGGTTCGCGTAAAGGGGACCGCTGGGGTCGATGTCGGCTTGACCATAGGTGTCCGCCAATGCCCACAGCGATAACCGCCGTGCGACTTCTTTTTTGTGTTGCGGATGAATGTCTTTGAGCTCGGCAATGTCCGTGATCACCGCCATGCCCGTATTGGGGATTTTTATGCATTCACGCTGAGCGACCCAGAAACGTGCCAGGATTTCGGGATCCTCTTCGCCATATTGATAGGGTACGATTTGCACGAAATAGAAGGGCAATTCAGGCTGCTTAAATGCATTTCGCCAAGATGCGAGCAAGGCCTTTTTCTTGTCGACATAGCCTAGCCCCTCACCATGATTCGATTCACCCTGGTACCAAATCGCCCCGCGAATCGCCATCGGAACAAGCGGATGGATCATCGCGTTATAAAGCGCAGTCGGGGTGCCCTGGTTCTTGGCCAGCGTTGCGGGTTGGGTTGGCAGCGGAGGTGCCGCTTGGTTTTGTGCGAGCGATGCCTTTAACGATTCGGTCCACTTCTGGACTTGTTGTAAATGCGTTTCCTGCGATTTGCGGTACTCCGTTGTTCCAGGGGTTTGCGAGCGAATGCGATCGGCTTCACTTGACAGCGCGGGGACGGCTTCGAACCCATCGACGCTGGTCCATGGCTCGATCCGTGTTCCGCCCCAGGCACTTTGGATCATCCCTACCGGAACACCAAGTTCCTCGTGTAATCGCAAACCAAAGTAGTAGCCGATCGCCGAAAAACTAGCTGAGGTCTCCGGCGAACTCCGCGTCCAATTTGCGTCGACATCGTCTTGCGGCGTCAGTGCGGTGGTCAGCGGGACCGCGAACAACCGAAGGTTCGAATGAGTCGAGTTGGGAATGTCGGCTTTGGAATCTGCCTTCATTTGCATTTCCCATTCCATGTTCGATTGCCCCGACGCCAACCAAACTTCGCCCACCAACACATCGGTTAGCTCGAGGCGGCTTGGTTCTTTGCTGGATTCGACGATCAACGATTGAGGTTCAGCATTGGCCTTCATCGAATCCAGTTCAACCTTCCACTTACCGCTTTCGTCGGCCGTGGTGGTCTTGGTTTGGTTGGCGAACTTGACCGTGATCGATTCACCAGCGTTTGCAACGCCCCATACCGGAACGCTCTGTTCGCGTTGCAGGACCATGTGGTCCGAGAACACCGATGCGAGCTTTAGTTCCGCTGCGGAGATCAGCGGGGTGGGAAGGAGCAGGAAGAGCGTGAAGGCGAGGATTTGTTTCATGATGCTCGTGGGGAGGGGGGAGTGGGGAGGGGGGGAGTGGGAGAGTGGGAGAGTGGGAGAGTGGGAGAGTGGGAGAGTGGGAGAGTGGGAGAG